>NZ_JBJJLO010000078.1:0-32272 GCF_046230915.1 Pseudomonas sp. KCJK8993 | reverse complement strand
ACCTTCAGCTACGACGCCGCGGCCAATCTGCTCGACGGGCCGCAGGTTGCGGGCGGGCGGGTGCAGCACAACAAGCCGCTGACCTTCCAGGACAAACGCTACCGCTACGACGGCTTCGGTCGGCTGATCGAAAAACGCAGCGGCAGCCGGGGTGTACAGCATTTCACTTATGACGCCGAACATCGCCTGATCGAAGTGCGCAACCAGAACGGCGCCGGCGATACCCTGGTGCGCATGCGCTACGACCCGTTCGGCCGGCGGATCGCCAAGAGCCTCTGCGACAGCCAGGGCCAACTGCTGGATGAAACCCGCTTCACCTGGGATGGCATGCAGCTGCTGCAAGAACACAACAGCCGCCATGACAGCCTGTACATCTATGTCCCGGACAGTGACGAGCCCCTGGCACGGGTCGATGGCCTGGGTGCCCGGCAGAAGCTCCGCTACTACCACAACGACTTGAGCGGGATGCCGGAGCAACTGACCGAAGCCGATGGCCACTGCATCTGGCAGGCCCGTTATCGGGTCTGGGGCAACACCCTTGAAGAAGTGCGTGAACCCTATTACATCGAAGAGCAGAACCTGCGGTTCCAGGGGCAATACCTGGATCGGGAAACCGGCCTGCACTACAACACCTTCCGCTTCTACGACCCGGACGTGGGACGCTTCACCACGCCGGACCCGATCTCCCTGGCCGGGGGCCTCAACCTCTACCTCTATGCCCCCAACCCCTTTGGCTGGATCGATCCCCTGGGCTGGAGCTGCGCCTCATCGATCAACCGCCGGATCAAGAGCCTCAAGAAACAGGGCTATCAGGACCACCACATCCTGAGTGACAAGCACCCTGCCACCAAGAATCACCCGTTGCTCAAGCTGGCCGGGTACGATCTGCAAAGCCGAAGGAATAAAATCTTCCTGCCGAACAAGAAGACCGCGGCGAAGGACCCTCGCCGGTCGATCCACGAAGGTCGTCATGCCGGCCGGGTCAGCGACAACCTGGCGGCGAAGATGACTCAGGTGGAACAGGTCGGCAAACGCAATAACTGGAACCAGACCCAATACCGCAAGGCCCTGGACAAAATTGTCTCCGACGAGCGCCAACTGCTGCGCTCAGGCCAGCGACAACTGAACAAGAACGCCCGGCCGGGAGCCTATTACGATTAGGAACAGAAGATGATCTTGAGCTGGAAACCACCGATCCAATACAACCCGAAACTGATCGGCTCCTACGACGTCGATAGCGGCGCCTATGAAACCCCTGGGTCGAGCTTCGACTACCTGGCCCTGCTCGCCGGGCAGCCGTACCCAGAGGCCATGGACAAGCCGCCGGTGTTTTTCCAGTGCAAGGCGAAGAAACTGCTGGAGCACGATTGCCTGTGGCTGTTGGGGGCCGTTCCCCTGGTTTCAGCTCGGCTGGCGGACTTTCTCACCCAGCATGCGGGAGCCGATATCCAGTTGATCCAGCCCCTGAGCCTCATTGCCGACGCCCAGGAAGTCAGCCAGCCATACTACATCGTCAATGCCATCAAGCTCGTCAATGCCGTAGACCACACGCGCTCCGAAGCGGAGCGGGACGACGACGGCACCCTGCTCTACTTCAACAAGACCTGGTTTCTTCAAGCCGCCCCGCAAATGGGCCAGATCGCCCGGGAGCCGGAGTCCGGGGATCTGCTGATCAGCGCGGCCCTGGCCGACAGCCTGATCGACGCGGGTTTCAAGGGCGACAAGGGGCTGGGGCTCTACAGCGCCGAACGACGTTTCGTACCCTACCGCAACAATGCCTGAAGCCCGGCAGATGCCGGGTCAGATCGCCGTACCGCGCTTCTTGCCCGGCTTGATGATCAGCAACTGGTCCAGCTCCTGCTTCCGGGCGCGGGTGACGAACTCCAGCGCGGCCTGCATATCCCTCTCGAACAACTCGAAAGTCGCCCGGTCGATGGCGTAGTACTCCTCGTAATCGACCACGCCGCTGCTGACCGGGAAGGAGAGGTAGTACTGACCGGAAATTTCTTCGACGCCCATCGAGAACAGCTCCTCACGGCTGACGAACAGAGCGCTGAACTTCATATTGCTCCCTGGAAGCTGAAAATCGTCCCATTCAAGTCGAACTCAAGAGCTCTGGCGCCGGTCAAGGCCTCGCTGGCCACTCACTGGAGCCTGGCCGACTCCCTCCGCGGGAGCGTGGCTGCCAGGCTATTCAGCGCGTACTCCGCAACCTTTGCAGTCAGGTCACCGACGGCTGCGGCTTGAGGCTCTGCATGGCCTGCTTCCAGGCGGGCTCGTGATGGGGCATATCGTTGACCGTGGTGGTCAGGGTAGTGATCAGTACCGCCGGCTTACGCTCGATGAACACCTGGCGCAGCATCAGCTCGCGGCCTTCACGCTTCCAGCTGTAGTCCAGCAGCACGGCGGCGTGGCCGTGCATGTCGAAGTCCCAGCGCTTGATCAGGCTGAAGCCTGGCAGTTGCTGTTCGGCACTGTCCAGCTGCCGGGCCACGTAGTCGCTGAAGGAGGCGTCGCCCTGGCTGGGATCGCGGCTGATGACGAAGCTGGCTTCCTGGGCACCCCCGACGGCAGGCAGCTTGAAGATATTGATGCTCTGGTCCTGCCAGGAGTCAGGGATATTCAGGTCGGCTTCTTGAAGACGGTAAGAGGACAAGGGCTGGCGTTCCATGCTGAAAAGGGAGGGTCGTTCTGCGGCAAATCTTCAAGCAATGCCCGGTAACAATCAAGGAACCCGTCGGCAACTTTGAGCGGACGCTTCATCTTCCGTGCCCATGCCCGGCCAGGGCTCAGCGCGCATCCAGGCAGGATGCATAGGCCTTGGCCAAGCGCCGATCGAACGCCAGGGCTCGAGGTTCCTCGGGATCGATGGCGACGTTCCACAAGGCTTGTCGCGCCACGTCATAACGGACCCAGCCGATGATCCCGCTACCGGAGGCTTCATGGAACAGCTGCAGGCTCAACTGCTGGCCATCATCCCGATCGACCAGCAGCTTGAGCTTGTCCGGGGTGGTGAAGTCACGGTAGGGCTAATCACTGCTACGCACCATCTCGGTGAGGTAGCCGTAGCAGCCCTGGCCGGAGCCGACTCATCGGCCTGGACGGAAAAAACGCTGCAAGCGATCAGCAGGCCAAGGCCGGCCAGGTTCAGGTGCCGCATGATTGCCCCTTGAGGGTCAGGGTCTGGACCTGATCGTTGATTTCGATGCGTGCCAGCACCTGGCGATCGTGGGACTCCTGGTACTCGCTGAAATTGTTGCGCTTGAGAATGTCCAGGGTGATCCGGATGCCCGCGCCCAGATTCTGGTACTCGCTACGTTCCGGGCTTTGCGCCGCGCCCGTGAGCTCCAGCAACTGGCCGCCGGTCTTGAGGTAGAGAAAACGCTGCGCTACCTCCACCAACAAGCGTGGGGCCTTGGGCGCCACGCTGTAGTCCTCGCGAGCCAGGGAATAACCGCAGATCCAGGAACCGGGATCGTCGTACTGCTGGCTGTGAAACCAGCCGAGGGCCTCGCGGTAGCCTACCTGCTCCAGGCGCGGCTGGCTGCCGGCCAGAGCCGAGGGCAGGGCCAGGGCCAGGAAACCGGCGACGCAGGCCGGGACGAACAGACCACCAAGCAGGGCGGTCGATAGCGCGCAATGGTTGATCGGGCGGGTCATCCTTGGCCTTGGGTCGCGACACAAACAGGCGGGCATCCTAGCCACGCCCACAGGCCTTCGCAAGCCAGGCCCGGGCTTGCGACAGGCAAAAAAAATAGGCACCCGATGCGCTCGGCATGCCTATTTCCCCCCTGTGCGCCCCCGCTGGCGAGAGCACCCAATGTTTATGGATTGACGCTGTCCTTCAGCGATTTGCCAGGCTTGAATGCCACGGTGTTGCTGGCCTTGATCTTCACCGGCTCGCCGGTCTGCGGGTTCTTGCCAGTGCGGGCGCCACGGTGGCGTTGCAGGAAGGTGCCAAAACCGACCAGGGTGACGCTGTCTTTGCGGTGCAGGGCCCCGGTGATTTCCTCGAGGATGGCGTTGAGCACGCGGTTGGCTTGATCTTTGGTCAGGTCCGCTTTTTCAGCAATGGCTGCGGCGAGTTCTGGTTTACGCATAGTGTGAAGCCTCTTTGACGGTTTTTTGTTGTTATGTCCGTGCTGTTCACGGGAACAGCCCCAAGGCGCCGCAGGCTCTACGCTGCGGCAGACGGGAGTGAGGATGGCACGCGCTGGAGAGTGGCGCCAGTCTCCCGGCGACCTTTGTGAGGGCAAAAACCCGGTTATTCCGACAGAACGACCGGTATTCAGGCCAGCAGCGCCGGAAGCTCCTTGTTCAGGGCCAGTTTTTCCATCACCGCGGCCCCGGTCAGGGCGTAACCCAGCAACTGGCCGCTGGCGTCGCGGCACAAGGCCCGAACATCGGCGCCCTGCCCCTCGGCGGTCCAGACGCCTTCCATGCCCCGGGGGGGTGGCGATACCACCAGCGGGCAGACCGGAGTCTTGACGGTGATCGGCATCGGGCCATAGCTGACCGCCGTCGGGTTGCCGGCCAGGGTCTGCGCCAGGGCCCGGGCGCAGCTCATCAGCGGCAACACGTACAGCAGGTTCAGGCCATCGACCTCGGCACAGTCGCCCAGCGCATAGATATTGGAGTGGGACGTCTTGAGCTCGCGGTCCACCACCACGCCGCGATTGACCATCAGCCCGGCAGCGGCGGCCAGGTCGATCCGCGGACGCAGGCCGATGGCCGAAACCACCAGGTCGCAGATGATCACCTGGCCATCGGACAGATGGGCCTCCAGGCCGTCGGCATTGCGTTGCAGGCGGTTGAGCACCGGGCCCAGGTGGAAGCGCGCGCCCAGGCTTTCCAGGCCGGCCTGGACCGCAGCAGCCGCGGCCGGAGGCAGCAGGGTTGGCATGACCTGTTCGCAAGGCGCCACCAGGTCCACCTCGTAGCCACCGACGATCAGGTCGTTGGCGAACTCGCAACCGATCAGGCCGGCCCCCAGCAGCAGCACCCGGCGCTTGCCGGCCGCGGCGGCACGAAAGCGCGCATAGTCCTCCAGGTCGTTGATCGGGAAGATCAGCTCGCCGGCATCGCCCTGCACCGGCACCCGCACGGTCTCGGCGCCCCAGGCCAGGACCAGGTCGCGATAGGCCACCGCCTCCTCGCCGATCCACAGGCGCTTGTGGCCCGGGTCGATGCCGCTGATCCGGGTATGGGTGCGCACCTCGGCCTTGAGCTGCTCGGCCATGGCGCCGGGCTCGGCCATGCTCAGGCCATCGGCATCCTTGTTCTTGCCGAAGCCGGTGGAGAGCATCGGCTTGGAGTAGGAACGACCATCATCGGCGGTGATCAGCAGCAACGGCGTGTCGCCGTCGAGCTTGCGAAATTCCCGCGCCAGGTTGTACCCCGCCAGGCCCGTCCCTACGATCACTACCGGTGCGCTCATTCCTTGCTCCTTGTTATTGGTCATTGTCTGCAAAAGTCGATCAAGCGATCTCGATCATTTCGAAGTCGGTCTTGCCCACGCCACAGTCCGGGCAGAGCCAGTCTTCAGGCACGTCCTCCCAACGGGTGCCCGGCGCGATACCGTCGTCCGGCCAACCTTCCGCTTCGTTGTAGATCAGGCCACAGACCACACACTGCCACTTCTTCATCGATGCATATCCTCGAGCATTCAGGCTTTGCCGGCGGGGCGGTCGATGGGTCGACTCTGGGAGGTCCCCACGCTGATCAGCTTCCGGCACTGGGGTTTTTTACTGGTCGCTACCGGCAGATGCAAGCACGTTCGTGCCGCCTGGCGTCCCCGGTCAATCAAAACCACCGGTGGCCGTGCTAAGCTCGCCGCCTCATTTGCTGCCAATAACGAACCACCGTGCCGCACTCAATGCCCCCCGCGCCGGCCCCGACCTGGCTGGTGCAAAGCCGTCTGTCCCCTGTTCCCGGCGCACTGGTCGCCAACTGGCTGTTCGACGAAGGATCGCTGACCCGACGCCTGACCCGCCTGTCCAACAATGGCTTCAGCGTCACGCCGCTGGTGGAACAATGGCAAACCCTGCGCAGCGACGAGTGCACGGCCCTGGGCCTGCCCGAGCACAGCCAGGGCTGGGTCCGCGAGGTGTACCTGCGCGGGCATGGCGAGGCCTGGGTATTCGCCCGCAGCGTGGCCGCCCGCAGCGCCCTCGAAGACGGCGGGCTGAACATCGACGAACTGGGCAGCCGGTCCCTGGGCGAGTTGCTGTTCTGCGACGAAGCCTTCACCCGCCAGCCCATCGAAGTCTGCCGCTATCCCCAGCCGTGGCTGCCCGCCCAGGTCGCTGCCGGCGACCTGTGGGGCCGGCGCTCGCGCTTCGATCGCGGGCCTCTTAGCCTGTTGGTGGCCGAGGTCTTCCTGCCCGGGCTGTGGCACGCCATAGAGACCCAATCGGAGGCTTGCTGATGTACCTGCGCCTGCTCCAATCCTTGAACCGCCTGCACCCGCGGACCTGGGACTTCCTGCAACTGACCCGCATGGACAAGCCCATCGGCATCTACCTGCTGCTGTGGCCGACCCTCAGCGCCCTGTGGATCGCGGCCAAGGGCGCGCCATCCCTGGGCCATGTGCTGATCTTCGGCCTCGGCGTGGTCCTGACCCGGGCCGGCGGTTGCGCGATCAACGACTTCGCCGACCGCAAGGTCGACGGCCAGGTCAAGCGCACCGACCAGCGTCCGCTGGCCACCGGCAAGGTCAGCGCCAAGGAGGCCCTGGTGTTGTTCGCGGTGCTCATGGGTACGGCCTTCCTGCTGGTGCTGTGCACCAACGCCACCACCGTCTGGTTGTCGTTCGGCGCCCTGGCCCTGGCCGCCTGCTACCCCTTCATGAAGCGCTACACCTATTACCCGCAGGTGGTGCTGGGGGCAGCTTATTCCTGGGGCATCCTGATGACCTTCACCGCCCAGGACGGCCAGCTGCCGGCCACGGCGTGGCTGCTGTACATCGCCAACCTGCTGTGGACGGTGGGCTACGACACCTACTACGCCATGACCGACCGCGACGACGACCTGAAGATCGGCGTGAAATCCACGGCGATCCTGTTCGCCGAGGCCGATCGGGTGATCATCCTTACCCTGCAGGGCCTGTCCCTGGCCTGCCTGCTGCTGGCGGGCGCGCGGTTCGACCTGGGGGGCTGGTTCCACCTGGGCCTGGCGGTGGCGGCGGCGTGCTTCGCCTGGGAATTCTGGTACACCCGGGATCGCGACCGGATGAAATGCTTCAAGGCCTTCTTGCACAACCACTGGGCGGGCATGGCGATCTTTATCGGCGTGGTGCTGGACTACGCCCTGCGCTAGGGCCGTACAGCCGCTGCCGAAGGCTCGGACCGCGTTCGGACGTGGGTTTGAAGGGACACAGCGGGCTTGAGGCCGCCAGAGGATCTAATAGAACTGCCAAGCAAGGCCCTGCGGGCCTTTGTGCAGCTTCGCAGGCTCAGCAGCGGCTACAGGACTTGTAGCCGCCATAGGTGGGATTACTGCTTGGCGACCTTCCAGGCACCGTCCATCTTGCCGTCGCCGGTCATGTCGCCGGCCTGCTTGTCCATCACGAAGCCGTACAGCGGCTTGCCGTCATAGGCCCACTGCATCTTGCCGTCGTCACGCTTGATCACCGTCCACTTGCCTTCGGCCTTGTCGCCAGCCTCGGCCATCAGCGGCGGCCAGTTGGCGGCGCACTTGTCGTTGCACATGGACTTGCCATCGCCATCCTTGGCGAAGGTGTAGAGGGTCATGCCCTTGTGATCCACCAGCATGCCGTCCTTGCTCATCGCCGGCTCGGCGGCCAGGGCCAGGGTCGGCAGGGCCAGGGCGGCGCCCACCAGCAGGACTTTCAGGGAGTGCTTGAACACAGTCATGGAAACCTTCTTTTGTGGTTGTCAGGAATCGGACCCCAAGCTTAGTCGAGGAAGCTGCACCTCGCTCCGCGACCTGAAATACTGTCACACGACTGCAATAATTCCGTTATCTAATGCGGCGCAAGACAGTTGAATGACAAGAGGTTCAAGCATGGTTGGCAGAAGCATTCTGATCGTTGACGACGAAGCGCCCATCCGCGAGATGATCGCCGTTGCGTTGGAAATGGCCGGCTATGACTGCATGGAGGCAGAGAACTCCCAGCAGGCGCATGCCATCATCGTCGACCGCAAGCCGGACCTGATCCTGCTGGACTGGATGCTCCCCGGAACCTCCGGCATCGAGCTGGCGCGCCGCCTCAAGCGTGACGAGCTGACCGGCGACATCCCGATCATCATGCTCACCGCCAAGGGCGAAGAGGACAACAAGATCCAGGGCCTGGAGGTCGGCGCCGACGACTACATCACCAAGCCGTTCTCCCCACGCGAACTGGTGGCCCGGCTCAAGGCCGTGCTGCGCCGCGCCGGCCCCTCCGACGGCGAGGCCCCCATCGAAGTCGGCGGCCTGCTGCTGGACCCCATCAGCCACCGGGTGACCATCGACGGCAAGGCGGCGGAAATGGGCCCCACCGAATACCGCCTGCTGCAGTTCTTCATGACCCACCAGGAACGCGCCTACACTCGTGGCCAGCTGCTGGACCAGGTCTGGGGCGGCAACGTGTACGTCGAGGAGCGCACCGTGGACGTGCATATCCGCCGGCTGCGCAAGGCACTGGGGGATGCCTACGAAAATCTGGTACAAACCGTGCGCGGCACCGGGTATCGCTTTTCAACCAAAGGTTGAAAGCAGTTGCAAGCTGCCAGCGGCAAGTAGGAACCCATCTGCTTTGACTTGAAGCTTGCAGCTTGAAACTTTTCACCGTCCGAAGGACCGATTGTGAATCAAAACTGGCATGGCACCCTGATTCGCCACATGTTGCTGTTGCTCACCGGCTGCCTGCTGGTGGGGCTGGCCAGCGGCTACTATGGCTGGAGCCTGGCCGCCGGCCTGGGGATCTACCTGGCCTGGACCCTCAAGCAGCTGTTGCGCCTGCACGAATGGCTGCGACTGCACCAGCCCGACGAAGCACCACCCGACGGCTACGGCCTGTGGGGCGAGGTGTTCGACAGCATCTACCACCTGCAACGCCGCGACCAGCGGGTCCGGGGGCGCCTGCAAGCGGTGATCGACCGCGTCCAGGAGTCCACCGCGGCGCTCAAGGACGCGGTGATCATGCTCGACAGCGACGGCAACCTGGAATGGTGGAACCGTGCCGCCGAGACCCTGCTGGGCCTCAAGACGCCCCAGGACAGCGGCCAGCCGGTGACCAACCTGGTGCGTCATCCGCGCTTCAAGGAATACTTCGAGCAGGACAACTACGCCGAGCCGCTGGAGATCCCCTCCCCGGCCAGCGACCGCGTGCGCATCCAGCTGTACATCACCCGCTACGGCAACAACGAGCACCTGATGCTGGTGCGCGACGTGACGCGCATCCACCAACTGGAACAGATGCGCAAGGATTTCATCGCCAACGTGTCCCACGAGCTGCGCACGCCGCTGACGGTGATCTGCGGCTACCTGGAGACCCTGCTGGACAACGTCGACGAGGTGAATCCACGCTGGAACCGCGCCCTGCAGCAGATGCAGCAGCAAGGCGGGCGCATGCAGACCCTGCTCAACGACCTGCTGTTGCTGGCCAAGCTGGAGGCCACCGACTACCCCTCGGACAACCATCCGGTGCCCATCGACGCGCTGCTGCAATCGATCAAGAGCGACGCCCAGGCGCTGTCCGGCGAACGCAACCAGCACATCACCCTGGAAGCCGACGCCTCGGTACTGCTCAAGGGCAGCGAGGCCGAACTGCGCAGCGCCTTCTCCAACCTGGTGTTCAACGCGGTGAAGTACACCCCGGCCGAAGGCAACATCCGCATCCGCTGGTGGGGCGACGAACAGGGTGCGCACCTGAGCGTGCAGGATTCCGGGATAGGCATCGACAGCAAGCACCTGCCGCGCCTGACCGAACGCTTCTACCGGGTCGACTCCAGCCGCAACTCCAATACCGGCGGCACCGGCCTGGGCCTGGCCATCGTCAAGCATGTGCTGCTGCGCCATCGCGCCCGCCTGGAAATCAGCAGCGTGCCGGGCCATGGCAGCACCTTCACCTGCCACTTCGCCCCGGCCCAGGTGAAGAAAAACCGCATCGCCAGCCTTACCGACCAGCGTTGACAGCGGCCTGCCCCTAGGCAACCGCCCTGTCAGCCGCTACATTGCGTAGCTTGTGCCTGCCGTCCAGGTACCGTGTCACCCTCTTTTCGAATACATGGAATCCGCAAAACCCCATCATGGACCCTTCCCCTGGTTTTACCTTCGCGTCTCTGTTCGCCGACTTCGGCATGATTGTCTTCGCTCTGCTCCTGGTCCTGCTCAACGGCTTCTTCGTGGCCGCCGAGTTCGCCATGGTCAAGCTGCGCTCGACCCGGGTCGAGGCCATCGCCCACAAGAACGGCTGGCGCGGGCAGATCCTGCGTACCGTACACAGCCAGTTGGACGCCTACCTGTCGGCCTGCCAACTGGGCATCACCCTGGCCTCCCTGGGCCTGGGCTGGGTCGGCGAACCGGCCTTCGCCCACCTGCTGGAACCCCTGCTGGGCGCCGTCGGCGTCAACTCTGCGGAAGTGATCCGCGGCGTATCCTTCTTCACCGCGTTCTTCATCATTTCCTACCTGCACATCGTGGTCGGCGAACTGGCGCCCAAGTCCTGGGCGATCCGCAAGCCAGAGCTGCTGTCTCTGTGGACGGCGGTACCGCTGTACCTGTTCTACTGGCTGATGTACCCGGCCATCTACCTGCTCAACGCGAGCGCCAACACCATCTTGCGCATCGCCGGCCAAGGCGAGCCCGGCCCGCACCACGAGCACCACTACAGCCGTGAAGAGCTCAAGCTGATCCTGCACTCCAGCCGTGGCCAGGACCCCAGCGACCAAGGCATGCGGGTACTGGCCTCGGCGGTGGAGATGGGCGAGCTGGAAGTGGTGGACTGGGCCAACTCCCGGGAAGACCTGATCAGCGTCGAGTCCACGGCGCCGCTCAAGGAAGTCCTGGCGCTGTTCCGCCGCCACAAGTTCAGCCGCTACCCGGTCTACGACAGCGAGCGCAACGAGTTCGTCGGCCTGCTGCACATCAAGGACCTGCTGCTGGAACTGGCGGCGCTGGACCATATCCCGGCGTCGTTCAACCTGGCCGAGCTGACCCGCCCGCTGGAGCGGGTATCGCGGCACATGCCGTTGTCCCAGTTGCTGGAGCAGTTCCGCAAGGGCGGCTCGCACTTCGCCCTGGTGGAGGAAGCCGACGGCAAGGTGATCGGCTACCTGACCATGGAAGACGTGCTGGAAGTGCTGGTCGGTGACATCCAGGACGAACACCGCAAGACCGAACGCGGCATCCTCGCCTACCAGCCGGGCAAGCTGCTGGTACGCGGCGACACCCCGCTGTTCAAGGTCGAGCGCCTGCTGGGCATCGACCTGGACCATATCGAGGCCGAAACCCTCGCGGGCCTGGTATACGAGACCCTGAAACGGGTGCCTGAAGAGGAAGAAGTGCTGGAAGTCGAAGGCCTGCGCATCATCATCAAGAAGATGAAGGGGCCGAAGATCATCCTGGCCAAGGTCCTGATGCTCGACTGATCGAGCCCGCACCGGCCGCCGGCTCCCGTGCGAGCCGGCCGGCCATTGCCTGCCCTATTTGTTGCCCAGGGCGAAGTTCGGCAAGCCCCCCAGGGGTTGGTCGAACTGATAGGGAATCGACACCAGCCCCAACCCGGTATTGCGCTGCACCACGAAGTGCAGGTGCGGCCCGCTGCTGTTGCCGGTATTGCCCGACAGCCCCAACGGGCTGCCCACCGCCACCCGCTGGCCCTCGCGCACGCTCACCGACCCTTGCTTGAGATGCAGGTACACGCCCATGGTGCCGTCGTCGTGCAGCACCCGGACGAAATTGCCGGCCGGGTTGTCGCCCCGACCGTTCTGGGCGTTCTCGGTCTTGACCACCATTCCGCCTCGGGCCGCGATGATCGGCGTGCCCACCGGCATGGCGATGTCCATCGCATAACGGCTCTTGGGGCTGGAATGGCTGTACTGGCCGTTGGCGCCCTGCGTCAGGCGAAACGGCCCGCCCCGCCAGGGCAAGGGGTAGCGGTAGGCCTGCACGGCTCCCCCCGGGTCGCCCAGGGAGTAACGAAACCTCGGAACATAGCTCAAGGGCTGGTCGGCCCGGATCGCCGTCAAGAGCGCCAGGCGCTGCCTGCTGCGGGCCGGCAGCACCCGGCGGATCGGTTGCGCCGGCGCGCCGCTGACGTTGTGCAGGCTGGCGAACCCCAACTCCACCTCCACCGGCCCATGCAGGTCGTTGCGCACGTACAGTGCATCCACGCCCCTGTGCTTCTGGATATCCAGCCGCACCTGGCGCTCCAGGTGTTCCTCCATGCGATCGCGGAACACGAACGCCTGCGCTCCCGGCGAGGGTCGGTCGCTGTAGGACACCACCCCGTCGGCATCGACGGACTTGTAGACCGTCATCGCCGCCAGCGAGCTGGCGACCATGGACAAGCCGCAGAGGAACAGCAGGCGTACGAACATTGAGCAGTTTCTTGGCAGGGGAGAAACCATGCTAGCAGCCTGATATGGAGCTTGTATGAATCAGGCGGGTGCCAGGGGGACCCTGCCGCCCACGCCGAGGCGGATCTCCACCCCCACCTGCGCGGCCTCGCAGAGGTTGACCAGCGCATCGAGTGAGAACTTGTTGATCCTGCCGCTAAGCACATCGTTGAGCCGGGGCTGGGTGATATTGAGGCGCTTGGCCGCCTCCTTCTGCGACACCCCCCAGGCCTGCACGGTCTTGCCCAGTTCCAGCATCAGCTTGGCCCGCAGGCGCATGTTGGCGGCCTCCTGGGGGGTGGCTTCAAGGGCATCCCAGACACTGGTAAAGCGCTGGTTGATCTGTTGGTCAGTCATGGCGTGAACCTGCTTGCTGAAATCTGGCACGGGCCAGCTCGATATCCCGCGCTTCGGTCTTGCGGGCGGTCTTGCGCACCGCGTGCAGCACATAGATGGCTGCAGGCCGCCTGACCACATAAAACACCCGAAACGCCCCTGAATCTTCATGAATCCTGATTTCGAAGACACTCGGGCCGATGGCTTTCACCGGCCTGCAATCGTAGGGCTGTTCGCCCTGCTGCAGCAGATCCAGCTGAAACCCGGCAGCCCGACGGGCATCTTCAGGGAATGCCCTGAGATCCCGCAGCGCGCTCCCGACAAACACCACATCCTTGTGCCTGGGCATCGAACTTCTCCTGTCAGTGACCAGGAACAAGGCTAATCAAGACTGCCAGGGCTGGCCGCACGGGGGTTGTTTCAAGGCATGGCTGCAAAAGGTGAATCAGGTAGAGCGCCTCCTGCAATTTATATCCAAATAGATATAAAGCAAGTACAGGACAATTAATCAGACGTACGGTGGAAGGTGGCGGGAAGAACGGCCAAGCCCTGTGGCCAGGGGGTTACAGCCGAAGGTGCGGGTTGTTGGCGGGATCGGGGGATAACGCAGCCGCCGGCCTGGGCGACTGGCAGAAATTCGGCGTGGGAAAGTGTTTTCAGCAGATTTGCGCTTCGCTGCAGGAGCTTGCGAGCCCCTGCAGCGAGCGACCGGCGAGGATCAGCCCGCGCCTGGAACGAAGTGCTTCTGCGCGGTGCCGCGGGCGATCAGGCGCGAGATGTAGTCCAGCTTCTGCGCATCCTGGTCGACGAAACGGAAGGTCAGCTGCAGCCAATCGCTGTCGGGCTTCGGTTCGTGCGCCACCACCGCATGCAGGTAGCCATTGAGCCGCGCCACTTCGGCGTTGTCGCCCTGCTCCAGGTCCAGTACCGCGCTGTCCAGCACCTGCGGCAGGTTTTCGGTGCGCTTGACCACTAACAGCGCTTCCTTGATGCTCAGGGCCTTGATCACGCAAGGCTGGGTGCCGCCAGGCAAGCGCAATTGGCCCTGGCCACGGCCGCCACTGGCGGCAGCGGCGGCGGCAGGTGCCTTGACCGGTGGGCTATTGAGCAGGCCACGCGATGGCGCCGCAGCCGGGGCTGGTGCAGCGGCTACCGGAGCGGCTGGCCGGGCTGCCGGGGCGACCACCTCGGCCTTGCCACCGGTCAGGGCGCTCAGCGAATCGTTGCCAAAGGCGGAGTTCATCTTGGTCGGCGCACTGTTCATCAGGGTGTCGAGCTTGCCGACCTTGTTCAGCGCCTGCTTGACCTTGGTCAGCAGCTGTTCGTTGGTGAAGGGCTTGCTGACATAACCGGAAACCCCGGCCTGGATCGCCTGCACCACGTTTTCCTTGTCGCCCCGGCTGGTCACCATGACGAACGGCATGGCCTTGAGCGCTTCCTGGCCACGGCACCAGGTCAGCAGTTCCAGGCCGGACATTTCCGGCATTTCCCAATCGCACAGGACCAGGTCGAAGGCTTCGCGGGCGAGCATCGCCTGGGCCTTCTTGCCGTTGACCGCGTCTTCGATCTTGATGCCCGGGAAGTAGTTGCGCAGGCACTTCTTCACCAGGTCACGAATGAACGACGCGTCGTCCACCACCAACACACTTACCTTACTCATCGACCACCCCTCTAAAAATCCCGGCAAGCATAACGCTGGCTGATGGCACTTTGCCAAAACTCTTCAGTCACGCCGGGACTTTTCGTTCGCGGGTGCTGCTTTTCGAATTCAAGGGCCGTAAACAAAAACGCCCGGTCAAAAGGCCGGGCGCTCTTCTCGGGCAATCTTAATTATCGTCAGCTTCACCCGGAACATTAGCGGATTCGCCAGCCGGTCCTTCAACTTCTTCCTTCATGCGCTTGAGGCCCAGGTGGCGCACATCGGTGCCACGCACCAGGTAGATCACCAGCGCGGAGATGTTGCGCGCGTGGTCGCCGATACGTTCCAGCGAGCGCAATACCCAGATGATGCTCAAAACCCGCGAGATAGAGCGCGGATCTTCCATCATGTAGGTGGCCAGCTCGCGCAGCGCGGTCTTGTACTCGCGGTCGATGATCTTGTCGTACTGGGCCACCGACAGGGCCAGCTCGGCATCGAACCGGGCAAAGGCGTCCAGCGCGTCACGCACCATGTTGCGGACCTGGTCGCCGATATGCCGCACCTCGACGTAGCCACGCGGGGCCTCGCCCTCCTCGCACAGCTGGATGGCCCGGCGGGCGATCTTGGTGGCTTCGTCGCCGATGCGCTCCAGGTCGATCACCGACTTGGAGATGCTGATGATCAGGCGCAGGTCGGAAGCCGCAGGCTGGCGCCGGGCGAGGATGCGCAGGCACTCCTCGTCGATGTTGCGCTCCATCTGGTTGATCTGCTCGTCGATCTCGCGCACCTGCTGGGCCAGCCCGGAGTCGGCCTCGATCAGCGCGGTGACGGCGTCATTGACTTGCTTCTCCACCAGCCCGCCCATGGCCAGCAGGTGGCTGCGCACTTCCTCGAGCTCGGCGTTGAACTGCTGGGAGATGTGGTGGGTCAAGCCTTCCTTCGAAATCATCGTGTTCGCTCCGCGAAAGTTGCAAGCTTCAAGCCGCAAGCTTCAAGCAGTTAAATATTGATCCGGATATCGCCTACCGCTTCTGTCTTGCCGCTTGTAGCTTGCGGCTTGCAGCTGCTCCTAGCCATAACGTCCGGTGATGTAGTCTTCGGTCTGCTTCTTGGCCGGGTTGGTGAACAGGGTGTCGGTGTCGCCAAACTCCACCAGTTTGCCCATGTACATGAACGCGGTGTAGTCCGAGACCCGCGCCGCCTGTTGCATGTTGTGGGTCACGATGACGATGGTGAACTTGGACTTGAGCTCGTAGATCAGTTCCTCGACCTTCAGGGTCGAGATCGGGTCCAGGGCCGAGCAGGGTTCGTCCAGCAGCAGCACTTCCGGTTCCACGGCGATGGTGCGGGCGATCACCAGGCGCTGCTGCTGGCCACCGGACAGGCCCAGGGCCGAGTCGTGCAGGCGGTCCTTGACCTCATCCCACAGCGCCGCGCCCTTGAGCGCCCACTCCACGGCTTCGTCGAGCACGCGCTTCTTGTTGATGCCCTGGATGCGCAGGCCATAGACCACGTTCTCGTAGATGGTCTTGGGGAACGGGTTGGGCTTCTGGAACACCATGCCCACCCGGCGGCGCAGCTCGGCCACGTCCTCGCCCTTGCGGTAGATGTTGTTGCCGTACAGGTTGATGGCGCCTTCCACGCGGCAACCGTCCACCAGGTCGTTCATGCGGTTGAAGGTGCGCAGCAGGGTCGACTTGCCGCAGCCGGACGGGCCGATGAAGGCCGTCACGCGCTGCTTGGGAATGTTCATGCTGACATCGAACAGCGCTTGCTTCTCGCCGTAGAACAGGCTCAGGCCGGGCACTTCGATCGCCACGGTTTCCTGCTCCAGGCTCAAGCTCTGCTTGTCGCGACCCAGGGCGGACATGTTGATGCCGTGGGTATGGGTTTCGTGTTGCATGAGTCTCACTCCGTTCGTAGCTGCAAGCTTCTAGCTGCAAGCCGCAAGTTTTGAGCAAAAGCGGCTTGTAGCTTGCCGCTTGTGGCTAATGGCTTTAGCTGTCCAGCGCCTTGTACTTCTCGCGCAGGTGGTTACGTATCCATACCGCCGACAGGTTGAGCACGGCGATCACCAGCACCAGCAGCAACGCGGTGGCGTACACCAGCGGCCGCGCGGCCTCGACGTTGGGGCTCTGGAAGCCGACGTCGTAGATATGGAAGCCCAGGTGCATGATCTTCTGGTCCAGGTGCAGGTACGGGTAGTTGCCATCCACCGGCAGCGACGGCGCCAGCTTCACCACCCCCACCAGCATCAGCGGCGCCACTTCGCCAGCGGCACGGGCCACGGCGAGGATCATGCCGGTCATCATCGCCGGGCTGGCCATGGGCAGGACGATCTTCCACAGGGTCTCGGCCTTGGTCGCGCCCAGGGCCAGGGAGCCTTCGCGCACGGTCCGCGGGATCCGCGCCAGGCCTTCCTCGGTGGCCACGATCACCACCGGCACCGCCAGCAGCGCCAGGGTCAGGGACGCCCAGAGCAGGCCCGGGGTACCGAAGGTCGGCGCCGGCAGTGCCTCTGGGAAGAACAGGCGGTCCAGGGACCCACCCAGCACGTAGACGAAGAAGCCCAGGCCGAACACGCCGTAGACGATGGCCGGTACGCCCGCCAGGTTGTTCACGGCGATGCGGATCACCCGGGTCAGGGCGTTCTGCTTGGCGTATTCACGCAGGTAGACCGCCGCCAGCACGCCGAACGGCGTGACGATCATGGCCATGATCAGGGTCATCATCACAGTGCCGAAGATGGCCGGGAAAATCCCGCCCTCGGTGTTGGCTTCCCGTGGGTCGTCGCTGAGGAACTCCCAGACCTTGCTGAAGTAGAAGCCGACCTTGGTGAAGGTGCCCATGGCGTTCGGCTGGTAGGCATGCACCACCTTGCCCAGGCCGATCTCCACTTCCTTGCCGTTGGCATCGCGGGCGGTCAGGCTGTCGCGGTTGAACTGGGTATGCAGCTCGCTCAGGCGGGCCTCGATGTCCTGGTAGCGGGCGTTGAGTTCGGCGCGCTCGGCATCCATATCGGCCTGGGCGGCGGCGTCCAGCTTGCCACCCAGCTCCAGCTTGCGACCGTGCAGGCGGATGCGCTCCAGGCCGGCGTTGATCGCGCCGATGTCGGACTTCTCCAGGGTCTTGAGCTGGGTCGCCAGCTTGTTCACCCGGTCGATCCGCGCCTGCAGCTCGGGCCAGGCGGCTTCGCCCTCGGCGACCACCTTGCCGTTTTCCTTGACGTTGACCAGGTAGCCGTAGAAGTTGCCCCACTCACGGCGCTCGATGGCCATCAGTTCCTTGGGGTAGCTCTGGTTGGTCAGCCACTCGCCGACGATCCACGTGAAGTCGCTGCCGTTCAGGTCGCGGTTGCCCACCTTGAGCAACTCGCGGGTCATGAACTCGGGGCCCTGGTCGGGCACCGGCAAGCCGGCACTTTTCAGGCGGGCCCGGGGCACTTCTTCCTTCTGCACCACTTCACCGACGACCAGCTGATTGGCCTGGCCGGGCACGTCGTAGCGGGCATGCAGCAGGTCCGCCGGCCAGAAGTGGCCCAGGCCGCGCACGGCGATCACCGCCAGCAGGCCGATGGTCATGATGACCGCGATGGACACCGCGCCACCGCTGATCCAGACGCCGGGGGCGCCGCTCTTGAACCAGTCTTTGAGGGAGTTCTGTTTCACAGACTTCTACCTTTCTTAAAGCGACGAGTATTTCTTGCGCAGACGCTGACGGATCAGCTCGGCGAGGGTGTTCATGATGAAGGTGAACAACAGCAATACCAGCGCCGAGAGGAACAGCACGCGGTAGTGGCTGCCGCCGACTTCCGACTCCGGCATTTCCACCGCGACGTTGGCCGCCAGGGTGCGCAGGCCTTCGAACAGGTTCATTTCCATGACCGGGGTGTTGCCGGTGGCCATCAGCACGATCATGGTCTCGCCCACGGCGCGGCCCATGCCGATCATCAGGGCCGAGAAGATGCCCGGGCTGGCGGTGAGGATCACCACGCGAGTCATGGTCTGCCATGGGGTGGCGCCCAGGGCCAGGGAGCCCAGGGTCAGGCCACGGGGCACGCTGAACACGGCGTCTTCGGCGATGGAGTAGATGTTCGGGATCACCGCGAAGCCCATGGCCAGGCCCACCACCAGGGCGTTGCGCTGGTCGTAGGTGATCCCTAAGTCGTGGGAGATCCACATGCGCATGTCGCCGCCGAAGAACCAGTTCTCCATGAACGGGCTCAGGTACAGCGAGAGGAAGCCGACCAGGATGATCACCGGGATCAGGATCGCGCTCTCCCAGCCGTCCGGCACCTTCAGGCGCAGGGACTCGGGCAGGCGGCTCCAGGTGAAGCCGGCCACCAGGATGCCGATCGGCAGCAGCACCAGCAGGCTGAAGATGCCCGGCAAGTGGCCTTCGACATAGGGCGCCAGGAACAGGCCGGCGAAGAAGCCGAGGATCACCGTCGGCATCGCCTCCATCAGTTCGATCACCGGCTTGACCTTGCGGCGCATACCGGGGGCCATGAAGTAGGCGGTGTAGATCGCCGCGGCCACGGCCAGCGGGGCCGCCAGCAGCATGGCGTAGAAGGCGGCCTTCAAGGTGCCGAAGGTCAGCGGCGACAGGCTCAGCTTGGGCTCGAAGTCAGTGTTGGCCGCCGTGGACTGCCAGACGTACTTGGGCTCGTCGTAGTTCTCGTACCAGACCTTGCTCCACAGCGCGCTCCAGGACACTTCCGGATGCGGGTTGTCCAGCACCAGGGGTTGCAGCTTGCCACCGGCCTCGACGATCACCCGGTTGGCCCGCGGCGACAGGCCGAACAGGCCCTGGCCGTCCACCACCTGGTCCACCAGCAGGGTGCGGTGGGCGGTGCTGTGGAAGACCCCGAGCTTGCCGGCGGCATCCAGCGCGACGAAGCCCTTGCGGCGCTCTTCGGCGGTGATCTCGACGATGGGCGCGGTGCCCATCTGGAAGGTGCGGATCTGCTTCAGGCGCAGCTCGCCGTCCGGGTCGCGGGCCATGAACCACTGGGCCAGGCCACCCTTGGAAGTACCGATGATCAGCGAGATGCCGCCCACCAGCTGGGCACTGGCGGTGACTTCGGTATTGGCGTCTTCCAGCAGCTTGTAGCGACCATTGAGGCTCTTGTCGCGCAGGCTGAAGACGTCGGCCTGGGCACGGCCGTTGATCACATACAGCCACTGCTGGCGTGGGTCGATGTACATGGCCTTGACCGGTTCGGTCATCTGCGGCAGGTCGATGGCGCTCTGCTCGCTGGTGACCTCGCCAGTCATCATGTTTTCTTCGCGCGAGAGCTTCAGCACATGCAGCTGCGAGCCAGTGGAGCCGGCCAGCACCAGCGAGTTATCGCTGGCGTTGAGGTTGACGTGTTCCAGCGAGCCGCCTTCTGCGTTGAGGGTGATCGGGGCTTCGCCGTAGGGGTATTCGATCGCCGGGGAGATGGTCTTCTTGCCATCCGGGTAGCTGACTTTGTAGGTGTGGCGGAACACCAGGGCCTGGCCGTTGGACAAGCCGACCACCACCATGGGGATACCGGGCTGGTCCTTGCCGATGGAGGTGACGCGGGTGCCCGCCGGGATCGGCAGGTCGATCTTGCGCAGCTCGGCGCCGCTATCGATATCGAAGAACAGCGCCTGGCCCTTGTCGGAAACGCGCATGCCGACCTGGTTCTGCTCTTCCAGGGAGAACATCAGGGGCTTGCCGGCGTCTTGCATCCAGGCGGGGGTCAGGGGGGCCTTGGAGGTCAGCTCGGCGCCCTGGAACAGCGGGGCGACGACGTAGGCCAGGAAGAAGAAGATCAGGGTGATCGCCGCCAGGACGGCCAGGCCGCCGACGAGGACGTACCAACGGGTCAGGCGGTCCTTGAGCGCACGGATGCGGCGCTTGCGTTGCAACTCAGGCGTATTGAAGTCAATGCGCTTGGGGGGAGAAGTCGTAGTCATGGTGGAATTGGCCAGATCGTTCATGCGCACACCCTAGCGATCCTGTATGACAGAAAGATGACAATGCAGTGACGCAACAAATCCGCCGCGTGGCAGGGCCTGCAGCGGACAGAAAATGGAGGTGGCAGGAGCCGGCCGGGGTGGTTGACCCAAAGGCCGGCTGCTGCGAAAAGGTCCGGCCGGGCCGGACCTTCGACGGCGGTTTATGCGCCTTCTTTCAGACCCAGGTCAGCCAGGGCCTTGGCGGCGACTTTGGCTGGCAGCGGGATGTAACCGTCCTTCACGACCACTTCCTGACCCTGCTTGGACAGGACCAGTTTCACGAACTCGGCTTCCAGCGGGGCCAGAGGCTTGTTCGGGGCCTTGTTGACGTAGACGTAGAGGAAGCGCGACAGCGGGTACTTGCCGTTCAGGGCGTTTTCTTCGGTGTCTTCGATGAAGTCGCTGCTGCCTTTCTTGGCCAGGGCCACGGTCTTCACGCTGGCGGTCTTGTAGCCGATGCCCGAGTAGCCGATGCCGTTCAGCGAGGAGCTGATGGACTGCACGACCGAAGCCGAACCTGGCTGCTCGTTGACGTTAGGCTTGTAGTCGCCTTTGCACAGGGCCTCTTCCTTGAAGTAGCCGTAGGTGCCGGATACCGAGTTGCGACCGAACAGCTGTACTGGCTTGTTGGCCAGGTCGCCCTTCACGCCCAGGTCACCCCAGGTCTTCACTTCTTCCTTGGCACCGCACAGGCGGGTCGAGGAGAAGATCGCATCGACCTGTTCCATGGTCAGGTGCTGGATCGGGTTGTCCTTGTGCACGAATACGGCCAGGGCGTCCACGGCAACCGGGATGGCGGTTGGCTTGTAGCCGTACTTCTGTTCGAAGGCCGCCAGCTCGGTGTCCTTCATCTTGCGGCTCATCGGGCCCAGGTTGGAGGTGCCCTCGGTCAGCGCGGGTGGCGCGGTGGCGGAGCCAGCGGCCTGAATCTGGATGTTTACGTTCGGATATTCTTTCTTGTAGTGCTCGGCCCACAGGGTCATCAGGTTGGCCAGGGTATCGGAACCGACGCTGGACAGGTTGCCCGACACACCAGTGGTCTTGGTGTAGCTCGGGATAGCAGGATCGACAGCGGCAACCGCATGGGCAGTCGCAACGCCAGCGGCGACGAAGGTCATTGCCGCCATCAAACGCTTCAGTTTCATGCCTTACTCCTAGCAGATAGGGTGTGTTAAGTCGGGGCCAAGTATCTGTAGGCCGTGTGAACACTCTATGTCCGGAATATGACAATTAGATGAAAGGCCAGCATCGCGACACCCGCGAGCCGGCCTTTTTTTCACCTGCGCCGCCGGGCGCCGTTCATGCAGGTGCGGCTGGTTTCAGCGACCCTTTTTCCACAGGTACAGCCCCGACAGCAGGCCGATGCCGCAGATGATCGCCACGTAGTAGGCCGGGGCCATGGGGCTGCTCTTGAGCATCCAGGTCACCACCATCGGCGTCAGCCCGCCGAAGATCGCGTAGGCCAGGTTGTAGGAGAACGACAGGCCGCTGAAGCGCACCGCCGCCGGGAAGGCGCGGACCATCACGTAGGGCACCGCGCCGACGAGGCCGACGCACAGGCCGGTCAGGGCGTAGAGCGGGAACAGCAGGTGCGGGTTGTCTTGCAGCACGTGGTAGAAGACCCAGGACGAGGCCAACAACAGCAGGCTGCCGAAGACGAACACCCGCCCGGCGCCGAAACGGTCGGCCAGGCTGCCGAACAGGACGCAGCCCAGGCTCAGGAACACGATGGCCAGGCTGTTGGCCTCGAGGGCGGTGATGGCCGAGAACTTGTAGACCGTCTGCAGCACGGTGGGGGTCATCAGGATCACCACGATGATCCCGGCCGACAGCAGCCAGGTCAGCAGCATGGAGATCAGGATCGCGCCACGGTGGTCACGCAGCACCGCCCGCAGCGGCAGCTCCTCGGCCAGGGCCTTGCGCAGTTGCAGCTCGGCGAATACCGGGGTCTCGTGGAGCAGGCGGCGCAGGTACACCGAGAACAGGCCGAACACCCCGCCCAGCAGGAACGGCACGCGCCAGGCATAGGCCGCCACTTCTTCCGGGGTATAGATGCTGTTGATGGCCGTGGCCACCAGCGAGCCCAGGAGGATGCCAGCCGTCAGCCCCGAGGTCAGGGTGCCGCAGGCGTAGCCGATGTGCCGCGCCGGTACGTGCTCGGAAACGAACACCCAGGCCCCTGGCACTTCGCCACCGATGGCCGCGCCCTGGATCACCCGCATCAGCAACAGCAGCACCGGTGCCCACAGGCCGATCTGCTCGTAGGTGGGCAACAGGCCCATGATCAGGGTCGGCACCGCCATCATGAAGATGCTCAGGGTGAACATCTTCTTGCGGCCCAGCAGGTCGCCGAAGTGGGCCATGACGATCCCACCCAGGGGCCGGGCCAGGTAGCCGGCGGCGAAGATGCCGAAGGTCTGCATCAGGCGCAGCCATTCGGGCATGTCCGCCGGGAAGAACAACTTGCCCACCACGGTGGCGAAGAACACGAAGATGATGAAGTCATAGAACTCCAGCGCGCCGCCCAGGGCGGACAGCGAAAGAGTCTTGTAGTCGCTACGAGTCAGGGGACGGGCGGGAGGCGCTGCTTGCGCGGCGCTGGAGGGCACAGTGGTCATGGCAAGGGGCTTCTCTTATTAGTTGGTTCTGGAAGCCGCAACAGCTCTGGTTGGGGCCTGGCAGGTTCGGCACGATAGCAAATTGTTCGAATACCTACACAGCGACGCACAAATGACGCACAAAATTGCGAACCAGACGGGTCGTCGTGGAGTCTATCGACCGATATACTCGCAGGGCCCGGCGCGCAAAGCCGCTCCCGGCAAGGGTTGTTGTGCGAAAACGTCGTTGTACTCGTGACCGCCGGCAACCGCCCGGCGCCAGCAAGACCAGACAGGAACACCAGTGCATGCCCCACCCCAAGTGCCCGGCGCGCAATGCTTCTTCCTGTGCATGAGCAGCCGGTTTCGCAGAGTTTCCCGCTAGCACGCCTTCGAAAGAACGTGACGAACGTAGTATGTTCGGGCTGAATCGTTTTTCCTGAAGACGGCTATTCACCTGAAGTACCCATGAAGCGTCACGGGTCAGAGGCCCCTCGGCATGATAGAGCTCGAACAAGAAGATCCAATCCCGCAAGGCGACCTGGCCCTGCAAATCACCGCCCTGCCACGTGAAACCAACGGTTTCGGCGATATTTTCGGCGGCTGGCTGGTGGCCCAGATGGACCTGGCGGGCACCGCCATGGCCAGTCGCGTCGCCGGTGGCCGGGTAGCCACCGTGGCCATCGACCGCATGGCATTCCTGGTACCGGTGGCTGTCGGAGCGCAATTGTCCTTCTACACCCAGACCCTGGAGATCGGCCGCAGCTCGATCCAGATGATGGTGGAAGTGTGGAGCGACGATCCGCTGTCCAGCGAGTGGCGCAAGGTCACCGAGGCGGTGTTCGTGTTCGTCGCCATCGACGGCAGCGGTCGTACCCGCTCGGTGCCGCCCAGGGCACGTTGAACCCGCAGGCTGCCTGGAAGTCCATGGCAGCCCAAGCCTTCTGAACGAGAACCGCCATGCCTACGCCCCACGTTGAAACAGTACAACTGGACCAACTGAACTGCTGGCGCATCCGCCACGGCGATGCCGAACTGCTGGTGGCCCAGCAGGGCGCGCACATCCTCAGCTACCAGCTGGCCGGGCAACCGCCGCTGATCTGGCTGAACGAAGAAGCGCAGTTCAAGACCGGCAAGAGCATCCGCGCCGGCGTCCCGGTGTGCTGGCCGTGGTTCGGCAACTTCGCGCGCAATCCACAGAGCGTCCAGGCCATGCGCCAGGGCGACGACGCGGCGCCGGCCCACGGCCTGGTCCGCGCCACCGACTGGGAACTGCAAGGCATCGAGAGCGAAGGCGAGAGCCTGCTGGTGCGCTTGCGCCTGCACTGCCCCGCCGGAGGTTTTCCCGGCTGGCCGCACCAGGTGGAACCCAGCTTGCTCATCCGCCTCGACCAGCAACTGCACATCAGCCTGACCAGCCATAACCTGGGCAATGAAAGCGTCAGCATCAGCCAGGCGCTGCACAGCTACTTCGCGGTCAGCGACGTGCGCCAGGTGCATGTCGAAGGTGTCGACGGGCTGGACTACATCGAGACCCTGGAAGACTGGACGACCAAGCGCCAGGCGGGCGACCTGCATTTTGCCGGGGAGACCGACCGGATCTACCTGGATACGCCGGCGCAGCTGGATATCGTCGACCCGCAGTGGCAGCGGCGCATCCGCCTGGCCAGCCAGGGCTCGCGCACCGCAGTGATCTGGAACCCGTGGATCGGTCGCGCCGCGCAGTTCAGCGACATGGCCGACGATGGCTGGCAGCGCATGCTGTGCATCGAGACCGCCAATGTCATGGACGACATCGTGACCCTGGCTCCCGGCGCCAGCCACACCTTGAG
This sequence comes from Pseudomonas sp. KCJK8993, assembly GCF_046230915.1. Taxonomy (NCBI): domain Bacteria; kingdom Pseudomonadati; phylum Pseudomonadota; class Gammaproteobacteria; order Pseudomonadales; family Pseudomonadaceae; genus Pseudomonas; species Pseudomonas sp. KCJK8993. The sequence continues at coordinate 7,318 of NZ_JBJJLO010000078.1, read as the reverse complement.
CGTGAGCATCGACAGCCTCGCGCTCTGACTACAGGCCATGGGGAAGGAATCGCTCCTTCCCGCAGCCAACCCTCCTGTCGGCTACAAATCCGACTCCTGCACCACCCGCACCTTCGCCGCGTCCAGGGCGTAGGCGGCGTCCGCCAGATCGTTGCTGACCTTCTCGACCTTCAGGGTGCCGGTCACCCACAGCGGGGTGTAGATGTCATCGAGCTTGACGCCCTTGGGAAAGCGCACCAGCACCAGCTGGTTGGGCGGCGGCGGTGGTACGTGGATGCAGGCCCCCGGGTAGGGCACCAGGAAGAACAGCGTGCTGTGGCCCTTGGCATCGGCCTCCAATGGCACCGGGTAGCCACCGATGCGGATCTGCTTGCCGTTCATGGCCGCCACGGTCTTGGTCGAATACATCACCGCCGGCAGGCCCTTGCTCTGTTTCAAGCCACCTTTCTGGGTGAAGGTGCCGTTGGCTTCAGGCGAGTTGTGGTCGATTTCCGGCATCTGCTCCAGGGCTTTCTGGTCCGATTTGGGCATCAGTTCCAGCCAGTCGGTTTCCGGCAGTTCAGCAGCCTGGGCCAGGCCGCAGCCCAGCAGAACGAGGGTCAACAAGAGACGACGCATGAGGGTGGGGCTCGGTCAAAAGGAAAGGACGGAAGAAGGCGGGCATTCTAGTGCCCAAACCATGGGCTGCGTTGAAGTTTCAGATGAAGAAATCGCCCCCCTTCGCCCGAGCGGCGAAGGGGAGCTCGCGCACCGGCTCAGTTCTTCTTGATGAAGCCGTAGATCACCAGGAGAACGATCGCGCCCACCAGCGCACCGAAGAAACCGGCACCTTGGCCAGCCTGGTAGATACCCAGCGCCTGGCCGCCGTAGGTGGCCGCCAGCGAACCGCCGATACCCAGCAGGATGGTCATGATCCAGCCCATGCTGTCGTCTCCCGGCTTGAGGAAACGCGCCAGCAGACCAACGATCAAGCCGATGAAAATGGTTCCGATAATGCCCATGGCTGTTCCTCTGTAGGAGTGGGTAAACCAAAGCCTAGTCAGCGCCTTGGCATCCTGCTATCAGAGAACGGCGGGAAACGAAGGTTCCCTCCCGCCGCGGGGTTTGTTTCCTGGGGACCAGCCCCTGGGCCCTTTGGATCTGCGCCTGCAGGGTGGCCTGGTCGGCGCAGCGCAGGTTGGCATGGCCGACCTTGCGCCCGGCCTTGAAGGCCTTGCCGTAGTGATGCAGATGGCAGTCGTCGATGCGGATCACCTGGTCCACCGGCGGTACTTCGCCGATGAAGTTGATCATGGCGCTCTCGCCCACCTTGGCGGTGGAGCCCAGCGGCAGGCCGGCCACCGCCCGCAGGTGGTTCTCGAACTGGCTGCACTGGCTGCCGTCGGTGGTCCAGTGCCCGGAGTTGTGCACCCGCGGGGCGATTTCGTTGGCCTTCAGGCCGCCGTCCACCTCGAAGAACTCGAACGCCATCACACCCACGTAGTCCAGTTGCTTGAGCACGCGGCTGGAATAATCCTCGGCCAGCGCCTGCAACGGGTGATCGCTGCTGGCCACCGACAGGCGCAGGATGCCGCTGTCATGGGTGTTGTGCACCAACGGGTAGAAACGGGTCTCGCCATCACGGGCACGCACGGCGATCAGCGAGACTTCGCCAGTGAACGGCACGAAGCCTTCCAGCAGGCACGGCACGCTGCCCAGTTCGGCGAAGGTGCCCTCGACATCGGCAGCGTTGCGCAGGACCTTCTGGCCCTTGCCGTCGTAGCCCAGGGTCCGGGTCTTGAGCACCGCCGGCAGGCCGATGCGCGCCACCGCGGCATCCAGGTCGGCCTGGGACTGGATGTCGGCGAACTCGGGGGTGGGAATCCCCAGGTCCTTGAACATGCTCTTCTCGAACCAGCGGTCACGGGCGATGCGCAGCGCCTCGGCACTGGGGTACACCGGCACGAATTGCGACAGGAAGGCCACGGTTTCGGCCGGCACGCTCTCGAATTCGAAGGTCACCAGGTCCACCTCGTCAGCCAGCTGGCGCAGATGGTCCTGGTCGCCGTAATCGGCCCGCAGGTGTTCGCCCAGGGCAGCTGCGCAGGCATCCGGCGCCGGGTCGAGGAAAGCGAAGTTCATTCCCAGCGGGGTTCCCGCCAGGGCCAACATGCGGCCGAGCTGGCCGCCACCGATTACACCGATCTTCATCGTCAACGACCTCAGGCGACGCGCGGGTCTGGATTGTCCAGGACGCTGTCTGTCTGTTCAGCACGGAATTTTTTCAGCACCGCATGGAACTGCGGGTGCTTGGCGCCCAGGATGCTCGCCGAGAGCAGCGCGGCGTTGATCGCACCGGCCTTGCCGATGGCCAGGGTCGCCACCGGGATGCCGGCGGGCATCTGCACGATCGACAGCAGCGAGTCCACGCCCGAGAGCATCGAGGACTGCACCGGCACGCCCAGCACCGGCAGGTGGGTCTTGGCCGCACACATGCCTGGCAGGTGGGCCGCACCACCGGCGCCGGCGATGATCACCTCGATGCCACGCGATTCGGCCTCTTCGGCATACTGGAACAGCAGGTCCGGGGTGCGGTGTGCGGAAACCACCTTCACCTCGTAGGGAATGCCGAGTTTATCCAGCATATCGGCGGTGTGGCTAAGGGTGGACCAATCGGACTTGGAGCCCATGATCACGCCAACCAGTGCACTCATCGTCGTGCCTCTTTCTCTCTGGGCGCCCACAGGCGCGTCAAAAAACAACAAGCCACGCAAAATGGCGTGGCTTGTTGTACGAATTCTGGCCAGGTAAACCGGCCGGAGGCCGCGCAGTATACCCAAAAAAATGTCCGCGACACACGTTCACCGACCACCTGCGACACCCTGGCCTTTTTTGCCCAAAGGCCCGGTTTTATTGACTTTGAAGTCAGCCGCCCCGCACTGGAAATCCCTGCGGCCCTGCCTGTTTCTCGTAGCCGCTGCCGCAGGCTGCGCACGAGCGCGCGGCGGTTGCAGGAAAGGCCCAGCCGGCCACGTACCCGAAGGCCCTGCGAGCCTTGTCGCAGCCTCGCTGGCTCGGCAGCGGACAGGATCATGGGTTGCCCGCACCCTGCCCCGCGGCGCTTTCGAGCTTGCGCCATAGCAGGCGCACGTTGGCCTTGCGCACCAGGGCGCAGCGGTACAGGCGGATTTCCAGCGGCACGTGCCACTGTGCGCCGCCGCACACCACCAGTTCGCCCCGGGCCAGCTCGGCGCGCACACTCAACTGGGGCACCCAGGCGATGCCCAGGCCCTCCAGGGCCATGCTCTTGAGGCTATCGGCCATGGCGGTCTCGTAGACGGTGGTGAAACGCAGGTTGCGCTGGCGCAGCAGCAGATTGACCGAACGCCCGAGGAAGGCCCCGGCGCTGTAGGCCAGCAGCGGCACGCTGGACTCGCCCTCCAGGTCGAACAGCGGCTTGCCCTGGGGGTCGGCGGCGCAAACCGGAAGCATCTCGGTGTGCCCCAGGTGCAGCGAAGGGAAGATTTCCGAATCCATCTGCAAGGCCGCGTCCGGGTCATAGAAGGCCAGCATCAGGTCGCAGCCGCCTTCACGCAGGGCATGCACTGCATCACCGACGTTGGTCGCCACCAACCGGGTGGCGATATTCAGGCCCTCGTTGCGCAGCTGTGCGATCCAGCGTGGAAAGAACCCCAGGGCCAGGGAGTGGGCCGCCGCGACTTGCATCACCTCGCCCTGCCCGCCCTCCAGATGGTGCAAATGACGCACTACCTCACCGAGCTGCTCGACCACGGTCCGCGCCGTCACCAGGAACAACTGCCCGGCCGCCGTCAGCTCCACCGGTGTGCGCGAACGGTTGACCAAGGTCAGGCCCAGGGCGGCCTCCAGGCTGCGGATTCGCCGGCTGAAGGCCGGCTGGGTCACGAAGCGACGTTCGGCGGCCTGCGAGAAGCTGCGGGTGGCGGCCAGGGCACTGAAGTCCTCGAGCCATTTGCTTTCCAGATTCATCACGTCCTCCCGGACACGCACCATTTTAGGTCACACGCTTGCCGGCAACGCGGCGTCACACGGGCATTATGCCGAATATGCATAGGCCAGTGTTTAACAGCATTGGCCCAAAATTTCCCTTAGCCCTAGGATTCGCAGCGCTCCCGGCACTGACCGGGTCCCTACCGAGATGATTTCCGTCATGTCCTCCGCTGCATCTTTCCGCACAGAAAAAGATCTGCTTGGCGTACTCGAAGTACCGGCTCAAGCGTATTACGGCATCCAGACCCTGCGAGCGGTAAACAACTTCCGCCTCTCGGGCGTTCCGATCTCGCATTACCCAAAACTGGTCGTGGCCCTGGCGATGGTCAAGCAGGCAGCTGCCGACGCCAACCGCGAACTGGGTCACCTGAGCGAGGTCAAGCACGCGGCCATCAGCGAGGCTTGCGCCCGCCTGATCCGCGGCGATTTCCACGAAGAGTTCGTGGTGGACATGATCCAGGGCGGCGCTGGCACTTCGACCAACATGAATGCCAACGAAGTCATCGCCAACATCGCGCTGGAGGCCATGGGCCACAGCAAGGGCGAATATCAGTACCTGCACCCGAACAACGACGTGAACATGGCGCAGTCGACCAACGACGCCTACCCGACCGCGATCCGCCTGGGTCTGCTGCTGGGTCACGACGCGCTGCTGGCCAGCCTCGACAGCCTGATCCAGTCGTTCGCCGCCAAGGGTGAAGAGTTCAGCCACGTCCTGAAGATGGGCCGTACCCAGCTGCAAGACGCCGTGCCGATGACCCTCGGCCAGGAGTTCCACGCCTTCGCCACCACCCTGGGTGAAGACCTGGCCCGCCTGAAGACCCTGGCGCCGGAAGTACTGACCGAAGTCAACCTGGGCGGCACCGCCATCGGCACCGGCATCAACGCCGACCCGCGCTACCAGAACCTGGCCGTGCAACGCCTGGCCACCATCAGCGGCCAGCCGCTGGTCCCGGCCGCCGATCTGATCGAAGCCACCTCCGACATGGGCGCCTTCGTGCTGTTCTCCGGCATGCTCAAGCGCACCGCGGTCAAGCTGTCGAAGATCTGCAACGACCTGCGCCTGCTGTCCAGCGGCCCGCGTACCGGCATCAACGAGATCAACCTGCCAGCGCGCCAGCCCGGCAGCTCGATCATGCCCGGCAAGGTCAACCCGGTTATCCCGGAAGCGGTCAACCAGGTGGCGTTCCAGATCATCGGCAACGACCTGGCCCTGACCATCGCGGCCGAAGGCGGCCAGCTGCAACTGAACGTGATGGAGCCGCTGATCGCCTTCAAGATCTTCGACTCGATCCGCCTGCTGCAACGCGCCATGGACATGCTGCGCGAGCACTGCATCACCGGCATCACCGCCAACGAAACCCGTTGCCGCGAGCTGGTTGAGCACTCCATCGGCCTGGTCACCGCGCTGAACCCGTACATCGGCTACGAGAACGCCACCCGTATCGCCCGCATCGCCCTGGAAAGCGGCCGCGGCGTGCTGGAACTGGTTCGCGAAGAAGGCCTGCTGGACGACGCCATGCTCGACGACATCCTGCGTCCGGAAAACATGATTGCCCCGCGCCTGGTTCCGCTGAAGGCGTAACCGACGCGACACCGAAACATGCAACACCGCTCACCAGGTTGAGGGACTAGACACCTCTCACCTTTTGAGGGCCTGGAGATTCGTCTCCAGGCCCTTTTTTTTGGTTCTTCACCGAGCCCCGGGAATCAAAAAATAAGACCGCCTTCAATCGTCAATCGGTATGCAGCAGACAGTAACGAATCAGTGCCTGCTCGACGCTTTGCTTATCCCGTAGCACCAGCCCAATCACGATCGCCTGATCCGCATCTACGATTTCGTAGAACACCCGGTATCCATCGGTGTTGAGTTCACGGTAATACAGGATGCCCAGGTCGCTTGCTTGAGGGCTGACTACAAAGAGCGTCAATCACAGCTTCCAGCCGCTCAAAGGCGGACTTAAGGTCGCTATAGTCGGCTAGATGCACAATCTGGTCTTCGAGGCTTTGCTGTGGGGTTTCGGTGTAGCGGATTGTCAGTGTTGGCCTCTACCCCACCCTTTACTGGTGGGCAAACCTTTTACTTAAGCGGGCCTTCAGTTCATCAGTCGAACAATGCTTGCCCTGGGCGTACTCGCGCGAACTGAGTGCGAGCAATTTCACCAACGCAACTGCCTCGTCACGGCGCTTACGCTCAACGTAAGACTCAACAACGTAAACAGGCACACCGTTTTGCGTAACGACCATGGGCTCCTCTAAAGGCAGGTCGGATGCGTATCGTTTTAAAAAGCTGACCGTTTCAACTCGCATGAGTGAAACCTCCTACATTTGGCGACTTGCTCGTCACCCTGCTACGAACTGACCCTGTGCGACTTCGCCGCTCAGGATGCCCGACGCTCACTATGCAAGATCGCAATCATCCTGCCGGCCTGAACCCTACACTATATTCAACCCAAATATAGACCGAACATCGAATCCTGATTTCATCAAATATCACATCATTTCTCTGCTCCTCTGATCGGCCGGTGTGCGGTTTTTTGGCCTGGAAAAAAGCCGCGACTGGCGGGCGATGCCGCCCAGCATCGAAGCGGATTCGCTTTGTTTTGTAGGGTAAATCCGAGAGAATCCCCCACGCCTTTGAGCGCCTTGTACCCCTCTTACCGATCAGGCAGCCTCCCTGAGCCGCTGCAAAATCAGCGGCCCGGATGTGGAAGTCTGGGATAAAGGATGTGCAATCGTCTCACTCGAACCTCCCTGCCGACTCGGTGTGGGTGAACTCGATTTATGGCGGCTGTGCGCAGGGCACCTTCGGGTGCGCCGGTTCCTTTAGCCCGGTCTTCCACACCTGCGCACGGCTGCCACCCTCTCATGTGGAAGTGAGATCTGGCGGTTTCTTAAATGCTAAAGGAACCAGTCTCATGAAAAAGCTTGTCCCCGATCCACCTTTGCCAACCGATCATCCGCGCCGCGACCCAGAGCTGGACTGCGCCAACGCTAACCTGCTGGCCGCCTTGCACGGCACCCGCCATCGCCCCTTCGGCCTGTGCGATGGCCAGGACCGCCCGCTGTTCGCCGTGCAACCCCAAGTAAATGCCGAAGAAGCGCTGGTGCACGTCTCGCTGCTGCTCAAATGCGCCGAAGAGGTGTCCGATGAAATCACCGAACGGGCCAGCGGCATCGAACGCGGACTGATCTGGTCCATGGTGCATTCCGTGGAAATGGCCCGCGCCGTAGTGGACGCCCTGCTCGACGGCGCCCGCCCAGGCCCCTGACCTGGCGGGTGGCAACGGCATCGCCCGCAGCTAGAACC
>NZ_JBJJLO010000077.1:0-32361 GCF_046230915.1 Pseudomonas sp. KCJK8993 | reverse complement strand
GGGTGGGTTACCTGGTGGCGCATGCGGCCTGGACCCAGGCTCTGGAACGGGCGATCCGCGCCACCACCTGGAGCAATCCCGGGGTGATGAGCGCCATGGCCTGTGCCTGGATCGAGGACGGCACCGTGGCCCGCCTGGAGCAGGAGAAACGCGCCGATGCACGCCAGCGCCAGGCGCTGGCGCGGGAGTTGTTGACGGGGCTGGAGATCCTCGGCCATCCCGGTGCCTACTTCCTCTGGCTGCCATTGCCCGAGGAGGTGCGGGCCGACCAGGTGGCCATGGCGCTGCTGCGCGAGAAAGTCTCGGTGTCCACGGCCGAGCCTTTCGTATGCGCCGGGCCGGTGCCCCATGCCATTCGCCTGGCCCTGGGCTCGGTGAGCCTGGCGGAGCTGCGCGAGGCGTTGCTCAAGGTGCGTCGGGTGATCGCTCGCTATGCGTTCTGAAGCGGCAAGCTACTGGCTTGCCGCTCGCGCCTGGCGGCTGTTCCTCAGAGCTTGAACTGGTTCACCAGGCCGTTGAGGTCCACCGCCAGGCGCGACAGTTCCTGGCTGGCGGCGTTGCTCTGGTTGGCGCCGGCCGAGGTCTGGGTCGACAGGTCACGAATGTTGACCAGGTTGCGATCCACCTCGCGGGCCACCTGGGCCTGTTCTTCGCTGGCGCTGGCGATCACCAGGTTGCGCTCGTTGATCGAGGTGATGGCCTGGGTGATCTGGTCCAGGGCCAGTCCCGAGGCCCGCGCCGCCTCCAGGGTCAGGTGCGCCCGTTCATTGCTGGTGCGCATGGCACTGACCGCGCCCTCGGTGCCTTCCTCGATGGTGTTGATCATGCTTTCGATTTCCTGGGTCGACTGCTGGGTACGATGGGCCAGGGCCCGCACCTCGTCGGCGACCACCGCGAAACCACGCCCGGCGTCACCGGCGCGGGCGGCTTCGATGGCGGCATTGAGAGCCAGCAGGTTGGTTTGCTCGGCGATCGAGCGGATCACCTCCAGCACCTGGCCGATGTTGCGTACATCCACCGCCAGGTGTTCGACCCGCTCGCAGGTCTGGGTCACGTCCCGGGCCAGCTGGCCGATGGAGTCGACGGTGTGTTGCACCTGCTCGCGGCCATGGTGGGCGGTGCGGTCGGTTTCCTTGGACGCCTCGGAGGTGCTCACGGCGTTACGCGCTACTTCTTCCACGGCGGCGGTCATCTCGTTGACCGCGGTAGCCGCCTGTTCCACTTCATTGCTTTGCTGATGCAGGGTCTGGCTGGAATGGTCGGTCACCGCATGCAGCTCCTCGGCGGCCGAGGCCAGCTGGTTGGAGGAGTCGGCGATGCGCTGCAGGGTGTTGCGCAGGCTCGCCTGCATGGTCTGCAAGGCTTGCAGCAGGCGCGCCGGTTCGTCCTTGCCGCTGATGGCGATGCTCTGGCCCAGGTCGCCGCTGGCGATGGTCTCGGCCACGCCCAGGGCCTGGCCCAGGGGCCGCACGATGCTGCGGGTGAGCAACAGGGCCAGGGCGATGGTCAGGGCCACGACCACCAGCAGGATCACCACCACCATGGCGCTGGCGCTCTGGAATACCTGGCTGCTTTTCTCGGCGGCGGCGACCCCGCCCCGGGTGTTGATATCGATGATGCTCAACAGCTCCTTGAGCATGGCATCGGCGTTGACCAGGAACGATCCGCCGTCGACGATGTTCACCGCTGCTTCCTTGTGGCCTTGGCGGACTTGCTCCAGCACCTGGTGCTGGTCCTTCGCATAGGCCGCCCTGGCGTTGAGGTAACGCTCGTAGGCGGCACGTTCCTCGGGTTCGCTGATCAACTGTTCGTAGGTGGCCTGCTGGCGGTCCAGTTGCTGTTCGAGTTGCTCGACCCGGGCCAGCAGCGCCTGCACGGCGCTGGCCTCACGGACCACCAGCATGCGCAGGGTGATGGTGCGGATCTGGGTGCTGGTCAGGGCCACGGCATTGGCGGCGACGATGGAGGGTTGCCAGTTCTGGTCGACCTCAAGGGATTGCTGGTTCATGCGCTGCATTTCCAGCAACGAGAAGCCCCCCAGGCCCAGTGCGAGCAAGGCGATCAGGGCGAAGCTGAGCCCTGCGCGGCGGGATATGTTCATCGTTCTCAAGAGCATGACGGTGTTCCTTGTGGCAGCAAAAAGCGCAACCGGCGTGCGAAGCGCGGTTGCATCGGTGCGGCGCGCTATGGAGCAGGCTCCATGGCGCCGTCGGCGTTTTTGCACACAAGGCTGGCACCAGGCGCATCTGGCGGCGCCTTTGGCGAGCGTTATCCCGTCTAGGCGGGGTCAGGCCCCCGAGCCGGAAAACCGCCGGATGATAGCACAATGACATGTATTTCGGGCGGTTTGCTGAAGGGATTCAGCTGGTCTGTTCCAGGAGGAAGCCCGCGACCGCGTCGGCACTGGCGGCTGGGCGTTCCTGCATGAAGCAATGGTGGCCGTCGAGCACCTGGGTGTGCAGGTGCCGGTTGATGGCGGCCCAGCGCTCGATCGAGCGGGCGACATAGGGGTAGCTGTCGTGCCCGCGGATCGCCAGGGTCGGGGTGCGGATCTGGCCCAGGGCCTGCCACAGGCGCCGGGGAACGGAGCTGAAGATATCCACTTCACGCTCGGGGGCGCACTTGAGCGCCACGCCCTGGCCGTCGTCCTTCAGGCCGTGCTCGATGTAGGCGGCCAAGGCCTCGTCGCACCAGCCCTTGAACACCCCGCGATTGGCCAGGGCAGCCCGGGCCGCCGTGCGGTCGGGCCAGTGGCGCCGGCGAGAGGCGGCCTTGCGCGCCAGGCTGTGGCGGCGGTTCAGGCCCAGCACCGACAGCACCCGCAGCGAGCTGATCATCGAGGGGGTGAACAGTACCGGGTCGAGCAGCACGGCCCGGGTGAACAGTTGTGGGCGCTCGGCCAGCACCAGGCAGGTCAGTACCGCGCCAAAGCTATGCCCCAGGGCATGGCGCGGTACTGCGCCGTAGTCCGCCAGCCCGGCTTCGAAGGCTTCGGCGGCCAGTTGCGCGGTGCGGTTCCAGCCCAGGAACGGGCCACCATGGTCACTGTCGCCGTGGCCCTGGACGTCGCTGAGCCACAGGTCGAAAGACTCGGCCAGCAGCGCCAGCATCGGTTGGTAGGCCATGGCGCAGAAGCCGTTGCCATGGAGAAAGTGCAGCAACGGCTTGCCCGAGGGCACGGAGCGCAGGCCGCGCAGGGTGAAGCCTTCGCGGCATGGATGGGACCAGGGAATCAACTGCATGGAGCCTCGACAGGGGCGGTGGGCACAGCCGGGCATTGTCGACGGGCTGAAATCCGAGTCAAGGGTCGATCCGGACCGCCTCCAGCACTATCGGTCCTGGAGCTGGCGGAACGACAGGCTGATTCGCTCGCCGGCACCCGGCGCCTTGGGGATCGCGTGCAACCACTGGGTTTGCAAGGCGTCGGACATATGCAGCAGCGAACCGGCGCCCAGGTTGTATTCGTGGATCCGGCCACTTTGCTTGTGCTTGAACAGCATGCTGCGCGCATGCCCCAGGGAAATCACCACCACGCCGGTGCCTGGCACCAGTTGTTCGTTGGCATCGGAATGAAAGCCCATGGACGACTGGCCGTCGGGGTAGAAGTTGAGCAGGCAATTATTGGGACGAAACCCCAGCAATTGCTCGATGGCCGGGCACAGCCGCTCCAGCGCCTCGGGCATGGGGACCGCCGGGTAGCTGATCTGCGAATAGTCATAGGGCAGGCCGAAGCTGGCGGTCTTGCGCGCGCGCATGCGCTCGTCCCAGGACACCGAGGCCTTGAGCTGCTCGAACAGCGCGCGGGGATCGGGGATGAAATGGGTGACGAAATCGATATCGGGTGCGGTCATGCCGGGCCTGCCTTGGCTGGAGAAAGAAAATGACGGGAGTGGGTCGCCGCGAGCTTCAGCGCCTTGCCTGGAGTTCCAGGGTGCCGCCGCAACGGGCCTGGAGAAATTCCCCGGCCTGTCGCCCCAGTTCGATCCGGGAGGCGCTGATGGCCAGGATCAGGGGCGTCTTGGATAGCGGATCGATGTCCAGGCGCTGCGTGCTGTCGGCCCGCAGGATCAGGGTCAGCTCCGTCCACTGGTCATCGGCCGCGCTGTGGCTGTCGCCATCGGAATCGACATTGCACCCGGTGCCCCACAGGTGTTCGGCGACCCGGTAGAAGGCCGGGCGCGGGCCGGGGCCGTGGAGCAGGAATCTAGGCATGGGATCGAGCGTCAGAGGGCGGACCGCGACGGTAGCTCGCCCTCGTTGCCTCGTGCAAGTGCCGGCGGCTTCAGCCGCCGTTGGCGCCGAGGATGCTCGCCACCTGGCGCGGCTGGCAGTTGAGGTAGGCCGAGGATTTGAGCCAGCGTTGGTCGGGATACCAGGAGAACATGAACTGGCCGTCCTTGAGCTTGTCTATGACCTGGCGCGCCACCTGCGGACGCACGGCCGGGCAGCCCTGGCTGCGACCGATGCGGCCCTGGCGCTGGCTCCACAAGGGATTCACGTAGTCGGCGGCATGGATCACGATGTCGCGGTCACGGGCCCGATCGTTGAAGCCCGGCTCCAGGCCATCCATGCGCAGCGAGTAGCCATGGCTGCCTTCGTAGCTTTCCTGGGTGCGGAACAGGCCCAGGCTGGATTGATAGCTGCCCAGGCGGTTGGAGAATTGCGTGGCGAAGTTTTCCCCGGATTTCTGCCCGTGGGCCACCAGGTCGCGCAGCACCAGCTTCTTGCTGCGCAGGTCGAAGATCCACAGGCGTCGGGCGGTGGAGGGCTGGGAGTAGTCGATCACCGCCAGGTGCCGGGCTTGCCGCGCACCGCTGCTGACCGCGCACTGCATGGCGCTCAGGGCGCTTTTCAGGGCCTGGGGGTTGAGGTCCGGGGCGGCGTGGGCGAGGCTGGCGTACAGCGTCGGGCTGGTGGTGGGGCGAGGTTTGCTGGAAGCGAAGGAAGGACTGCAAATGGCGCCCAGGGCAAGGGCCGCCAGGCAGAATCGGCACAAGAAGGTCAACATGTCTAAAACATCCCCATGGTCACTTTGGCTCCTGACGTCCTGTCTCCCCGGCAGTCTGGTCTATATGTTTAATTCCCAGGCCTGATTGTTCTCTGCATCTGCCGTAACGCTTGGCCCTCAGCCTGAGGGCAATGGATTGGAGTAAAGCAGTTGTTCAAAAAACACGCATGTTACTTGAGCCTGTGGCTGCTCGCTGCGCCATTGGTCGCGCTGGCCGAGGACTTGCCGCCGGCGAGCCCCCTGCCGGGGGCGCTGGCCCAGCCGGCGCTGGCCTGCCCGGCACTGGCCCCGCGCCTGGACCTGCCGACGCAGCAATTGTTGCAGGCGTTCTATCGCGAGCAGGGCGAGCAACCGGTGTGGTCGACCGGGGCGCGCCTGGAACAACTGCAGGCGCAATTGGCGGGCTTGGTCGATGACGGCCTGGACCCTGGGCACTATCGCCTGCCACCGGCCAGCGCGGGGGGCGATGGCTTGTGCCGCGACATCGATATCAGCCACCAGTACCTGCAAGCCCTGCAGGACCTGCATTACGGGCGCCTGTCGCAGACCCGCTTCGAGCCATTGTGGCGGGCCCAGCCGTTGCCGGACGATCGCCAGGGCGTGTTGCTGGCCATTGCCGGGCCGGGGCTGGATGACCTCGGCGCGGCATTCGACCGGGCGCGGCCCAACCTCGAGCAGTACCGCAACCTGCGCCGGGCCTATGCCCATGAGCGGCAACAGCCCTTGCCCCGTTGGCAAGACGTGGCCGGCGGCCCGTTGTTGCGCCCACACATGGAGGACAAGCGTGTCCCGGACCTGGCCCAGCGCCTGTACCACGGCGGTTTCCTGGCCAGCCCCAGGGTCGATGCCGACAACATCTACAGCGACGATCTGGTGAGTGCGGTGAAGAGTTTCCAGCTCAGCCACTCGCTGCAGGCCGACGGCGTGGTGGGGGCTGGCACCCTGAAGGAAATGAACGTCAGCCCGGCCCTGCGTCGCGAGCAGTTGCGCATCAACCTCGAACGCCTGCGTTGGCTGGCCCGGGACTTCGAGCCGAACATCGTGCTGGTCAACGTCGCCGCGGCGCAGTTGAGTTTCTACCAGCACGATGCGCTGGTCTGGCAGACCCGCACCCAGGTCGGTCGCGCCGAGCGCCAGACGCCGCTGCTCAAGTCCCAGGTCACGCGCCTGACCCTGAACCCGACCTGGACCGTGCCGCCGACCATCCTCAAGGAAGACAAGCTGCCGCAGATCCGCCGTGACCAGGGTTTCCTCAATCGACAGGACCTGCAGGTGCTGGACGCCAATGGCCAGCCCCTGGCCGCCGAGGACATCGATTGGGAGCGTCCGGGCAACATCCTCCTGCGCCAGGGGGCCGGGCCGCGTAATCCCCTGGGGCGCATCGCCATCCGTTTTCCCAACCCGTTCTCGGTCTACCTGCACGATACGCCGAGCCAGGCGCTGTTCAGCAAGGGGCCGCGGGCCTTCAGCTCCGGCTGCGTGCGGGTCGAGCAGGCACTGCAACTGCGCGACTGGTTGCTCAGCCCGGCGGAGCGCTTGCGTACCAACGATTTGCTGGCCACCGGCCTGACCCACGAGTTCCGCCTGGCCAAGCCGGTGCCGATCCTGCTCACCTACTGGACGGTGCAGGCCGACAGCCATGGGCAATTGCTGTATGCACCGGACATCTACGGGCATGACCCGCTGCTGTCCACCGCCCTGGGCAGCAAGATCTGACTTGCGCAAACCGCGGCCTGGCCTGGTGACTTGCGGTATTGTGTGCGGCCTTTTTCGCCACGGATCCAAGACTGCGCCATGCCACTGACCAAACGCCAGCAAGCTGCCATGGAGCGCTTGCTGGCCACTACCCTCACCGAAGCCTGCGAAGCGGCCAAGATCCGCCTCGAAGGTTTTTCCTGGTTGACCCACGAAGTGGACTACGCGGTGTTTCCCGCGAGTCTGGTGGTGGTTTGGGTGTTCGCTGCCCAGGCCGACAAGGAGCGAGCCCTGGCGGCGGGAGAGGGTCCGTGGATGATCGAACTCACGGCCCGGGCGCTGGCGGATGCCGGTGTCACCCTGGAGCCGCTGGCAGGCCATGTGTTCTTCGACAGCGAAGAACAGTGCCAGCGGATCAGTGGTGGTGATTGGACCCGGCGCCTGGCGCGCCTGCGACCGGGGCGGGGCTGAGGTGGCCAGGGAAATCGACAACCCCTGTATTGCCCTGTGCCAGCTCAGCGGCGACCTGTGCGTGAGCTGCGGGCGCACCAAGGATGATATCCGCAAGTGGAAACGCATGAAGCGCCCGGAGAAGATGGCCGCCGTGCAACGGGCCGGCGCCCGCCTCAAGGCCCTGCGCAAAAAGCAGGGCTGAAGGGGCTGGCCTGTCGTCGGCGCGCTGGCTACACCCCTTGGCGGCGCATGGCCAGGATGGTGCTGCCGAAGAAGATGAAGGTGGAGCCCACGACCCGGTTGACCCATTTCGACAGCGCCGGGCGGGTCAGCACGCCTTTGGCCCGGGAGGCCAGCAGGGCATAGATGCTCAGCGAGACCAGCGACAGGGCCATGAAGATCAGGGTCAGGATGAAGAACTGCGGCAGCAGGGCGGCATGCTGGTCGATGAACTGCGGGAACAGCGCGGTGAAGAAGATGGTCGCCTTGGGGTTGGTGGCGGCGGTCAGGAACGCCGACTTGAACAGCTTGAACCGCGGCGGGGCGCTGACGCGCTGGTCATCCGGATTGTTGGCGCTGAGCAATGGGCTCTTGCTCAGCAACTGCTTGGCACCGAGGTAGAACAGGTAGCCGGCGCCGAGGATCTTCACGGCGTTGAATACCCATTCGGAACTGGCGATCAGCGCCCCCAGGCCCAGCATGGCCGCCGCGGACATGCAGAACAGGCCACTGATATTGCCCAGGGATGACCACAGGGTGGACTTGGCGCCGTAGGTCACGCTGTTGTGCAGCGCCACCAGGGTGGCCGGACCAGGGCTGGCGATGGCGATGGCGGCGACCAGGGTATAGGCAAGAATCGAGTGGGCATCCATGGCTTGGACTCGTCGGGAAAGGGAGGCTGGATTCTACAGGACAAACCGCCGGGAAATCCTCTGCGACACGCTGCGAACGTGCCGCTTAGAGCGTGCGGTGGTAGACCACCAGGTCACAGGACGAGGCGATCACCAGGCTCCGGCCGTTGTAGGAGAAACCAAAGGCCCGGCACTCATGCTCGATGGCTAGCTTGTGGAAGGTCGCCGGGCGGTTGTGCTGGGCGCCGTAGAGCCAGGAGCCTGGTTCGACCAGCAACAAGTGCTGTTCGGGCCAGGCCAGGGGCACATTGTGCACCGCCCAGCCATCCTCGCTGCCCAAGGGCAGGCTGCCGCCATTGATCCCTGACATGGCGATGCGTCGGCCCGCCAGGGGCCCGATGCCCTCGGCCTCGAGGTAGCGATCGCTTTCGACCTCTTCGGTGTAGTCCCGGGCGATCTTCTGGCCGGTCTCGCAATCGATGACACTGCGCCCGGTACTGGAGGTCACCAGCAGCAATTCCCGATCACGATCGAAGCCGACTTCCAGCAGGCTGCCGGTGGCGCGTCGGGTGACCAGTACCCAGGGCGCCGGGGCCGGGCCGATCGGCTGCTGCCTGATGGTTTCGCGCAGGGATTGCAGGGGGGATGGGTCCATGGTGGCTCCGCTTGCTGGCTTGTGCACTGCTCAAGATGAACGGCAGCGGGCGATTCTAGCCAACGGGCCGTTTTACCGCTCTATATCATTGCCGTGATCGATAGTTATCATCAAAAAGTGGAGGTTCCGTTTTTCCTGCAAAGGAGGAAGATAGCGCTTACGCCGTTTTTGTTGCAGAAGGAAATACCCGATGAGAATCTCGACTTTGCTAGCCCTTGTCGTCGTCTTGCTCTCGGGAACCGGTGCTCCAGCGGTGGCCCTGGCTGCCGATGACATGGCCTGCCATTTCCTGCCCATGGCCGACAGCGGCGCCAACCTGCAGCACGCGCAATCGGTTGGTGTGCTGTACAGCGAGAACACCCTCAATACCCTGGAGTACCTGGAGCACTACCATTCGGTGGCGCTCAACGGCGCGAAAAACGCCGGCCTCGATCCTCGTATCAGCCAGGCCTTCGTCAACAGCTCCGATCCGAAGTTGGCGATCAACTGGTTGATGGCTTCGCTGAGCAAGCACTTCGCTGCGGTGACCGTCTACGACAACCTCGATGCCGTGGTCCAGGCCCATCCCGACGTGGTGGTAATGCTCGACACCTACAACCAGCTGGTGACCAAGCGCAACAACCGGGTGGAGGCGCGCTTCATCGCCAAGTTCTACGACTCCAACCTGCAGTACATCGGCCAGGCCGAAGGGGTCCGGGCCAAGGACCTGCCTTCGGTCTGGGTGCGGGGCAAGGCGGCCCCGGAAATCGCTGCCCAGATCAACCAGCAGACCGAGCTGCAGCTCGATGCCCTGAAACAGTTCGACCTCTCGCTCAAGGCCCTGGTGAGCCAGGAGGATGCCGGGCAGATGGCGGTCAATCAGTGACGCTGTCCTGGCTGTAATGCAAACGCCCCGACTTGTCGGGGCGTTTTCGTTCAGGGGGGCTTCATGTGGGCTCAAGGCGCGCCGAACATCGCGGTCCAGTAGATGCCGGCATCGCTTTTGGGGTCCACCGCATAGGCCGCGCCCAGCTCACGGTAGGCTGGGTTCATCAGGTTGGCGCAATGCCCGGGGCTGGCCAGCCAGCCATCCACTACCTTGCGCACGCTGTCCTGGCCGGCGGCGATGTTCTCGCCCACTTGCTGGCCGGCGTAACCTGCCAGTTCCGCGCGGTCGCCAGGGGTGCGCCCGTCGCGATCCTTGTGGTCGAAGTAGTTCTGGTTGGCCATGGCCCGGCTATGTTCCTGGGCGGTTTCGCCCAGGGTGGCGCTCCAGGCCAGGGGCGCGGTGGCGGCAAAACCCTGGCCGCCACATTGCCGCGCCTGGCTGCGGGCGTTGTTGATCTGCGCCAGCAATTGCTGGCCCTCGGCCTGCCAATCGCCCAGGCGTGCCGACAATAGCGGGCGGGCGAGGACGATGCGCCACTGGGTGGCCTGGCGATTGACCGCGATATCGACGAACTGCGGGTCCAGCACCACCTGGCAGAAACTCTCGCGGATCGCCTGCATCGCCGCTTGGGCATCACGCGGGCCGGACAGGCTGATGGCCTGGACGTTGACCATGGGGTAGGCCGCCCGTGCCAGGGCCTGCTGCAAGTCGCCGACGTTGTCCACCGGCAGGATCAGGCGCGGGTCGCTGGCCAGCGGCGGCAGTTCGGACGAGGCCTGGTTGGCGCAGCGTTGCGGCTGGCTGCGGTAGGCGTTGATCGACTCGATCAACTGTGCCTGGTCGTCGGCCATGGCCCCGGCCGGGCCCAGCAGGCCCAGGGACAGGATGGCGACGGGCAACAGCAATGAACGCATGGACATGAAGGTCTCCCAGGAATCGGACGCGCCCATGATGCACTCGCCGCCAGGGCTTTTCATCCATGGGCGGATGAAATCGGCGTCAGCCGGCGCGCCTCAGTAGAAGTCGTAGTACAGCGCCCATTCGCCGCTGTCCCGGTGCTTCCAGAACATCAGGCTGCCACTGTCCACCACGTTGAGGTTGATCTTGGCGTCGGAGGAAATCTGCATCACGAACTCGAAGCCTTCGCCCGGGTCGATCCCCGACTGGCAGAACGATGGGTAGCCCCCCAGCTTGTGTTCGTAGCAGTGGGTGGTCAGGTCGTAGTAGCTCTCGATGCGACCGGAGCGTTCCAGTTTGAGGATTTCCAGCTCCAGGTCCCGGGGCACGCCGCCGCCGTCCCACAGCGGATAGTCGGCGGGTACCACCTCGGCCTTGAGTGGGAAGGGCTTGAGAAAGGCCTTATCGGCCGTCAGCTCCTTGCGCACCAATGCGTCCTCGTCACGGTATTCGCGCACCAGCCAACGCTCGCCCATGGGTTCGAGCTCATCGGGAAAGGGGTTGGCGATGAACACCGTGAGTACCTTGACGCCTTGCAAAGGCGGGCTGCGAAAGGGCAGGGAGGGCAGGTGGAACTGGGCGAAGGGCAGCAGGGTTTCCCCCGCGCTGTTGCTTGGCAGCTCTTCGTCTTCGCGAAACAGGAAGACTCGGCCCAGCCAACTCTCTTCATCGCTATGGCTGGGGCGAAAACCGCCGGCGGTGAACTTCAGCGCCGGTTTGGCCAACTGGCGCTGGATTTCCTGGATATCCATGTTCGGGCGTATTTCCTTGTCTTGGTAAGGGGACTGGCGCGCTCGTCGGCAAGGCCACCCCGGCCGTTTCTCAGCCTTCACGGCCATGGGCCGCGTTGGCCAGTTGGTGGGTATCGACCCGTACGAACAGCGAGTCGCCGATGGCCGTGAGCACGTCGCCGGCATACACCTCGCACACCACCCGGCTCTTGCGCGCGACTTCACCTTCGACCCGGGCGCGCAGGGTCAGGGGCACGCCCATGGGGGTCGGCTTGATGAACTTGATCCCCAGGTTGCCCGTCACGCAGTCGATGCGCGGCAGGCTGCCCGGGGTCCGCTGTTCGTTGCGGTAGTGGTAGGCCATGGCGGTCCAGTTGGAGTGGCAGTCCACCAGCATGGCGATCAGGCCGCCATACACCAGGTCCGGCCAGCCGCAGTACTTGGCTTCGGGCAGGTGCTCGGCGACCACATGGACACCGTCCTCGTGCCAATGGCTCTTGATGTGCAGGCCATGGTGGTTGCTGCTGCCGCAGCCGAAGCAGACGCCCTCGGGCGCGGTGGTGTCTTGCAGGGAAGTCGCGTGCATGGTTGTTCTTGTCCTTGACGATGGTCTGGCGGGTAGCGCGGTCGGCCATGATGCCCGTGGTGGTGCCACAGGCCAAGGTCTGCGGCGGCGCCGGGAAAGGATTTGCGCCAGCGTCCTTGTGACGCATTGATTGCGGCGGATGTCGTAGTGCCTCGGGGGTTGCCAAGGGCGCCGCAGTCAAGACAGGCGGATATCGTAATGATATTCTTGCGCTGAATCGGTTCATCGTTTGTGCAAAAATATGCCCCCTGTGCTTTGCTTCAAATGGCCTGATCGGGTCCTTTGCAAGCGTGCGGGTGTCTCTGGCAAACCTGCCGAGCGTAATGTCAGGCAGTGTCCATCCACCTTCCTTGGTGGAATCCGACCCTTTTTCCCTGCTGGTTCCCGCGAAGGCGGGTACCGCCGTTGCCCGTCGATTCGGCGCCAGCGGCACATGGAAAGGAGCAGGGCGGCTGCCTGTCGGCTGTGTCCCGTGACGAGCCCCGAGTAACAAGTGTCACTCATGTAGCTGAGCCAACAACGACAAGAAGTCAGCACCGGAGCGATATAAAACTGAGGTCGAGCGCGTTTCGTCGGCCTTGTGTGCCCACCCCCCAGTTCTCATGAATGCGTTCATCCAGGACCTGCGAAATGCCTGTTTCGCACCCTCCGGGATTCACAGGATCGAGGATCGGGCGGCGGATGGCGTTCTATCGTAGGTACTACAGAATGTTGAAGAAAGTGAACACGGCCCTCATCGGGCTGGCGATGTCGATAGGGCTGACGACCGCCCATGCGGCCGAGCCAAAAAAAGTGGATGTGCTGCTGATCGGCGGCGGCATCATGAGTTCGACCCTCGGCGTCTGGCTCAACGAGCTGCAGCCGGACTGGTCCATGGAGATGGTCGAGCGCCTGGATGGCGTGGCCGAGGAAAGCTCCAACGGCTGGAACAACGCCGGTACCGGCCACTCGGCCCTGGCCGAGCTGAACTACACCCCTGAAGGCAAGGACGGCAAGATCGAGATCGCCAAGGCCATCGAGATCAACGAAGCGTTCCAGATCTCCCGCCAGTTCTGGTCGTGGCAGGTCAAGACCGGCGTCCTGAAGAACCCGCGTTCGTTCATCAACTCCACGCCGCACATGAGCTTCGTCTGGGGCGATGACAACATCAAGTTCCTCAAGGCTCGCTACGAGGCCCTGCAAGCCAGCCCGCTGTTCAGCGGCATGCAGTACTCCGAAGACGCCGAGCAGATCAAGAAGTGGGTTCCACTGATGATGGAAGGGCGTGACCCGGCGCAGAAGATCGCTGCGACCTGGAGCCCGATCGGCACCGACGTCAACTTCGGCGAGATCACCCGCCAGTTCGTCGCCCACCTGCAGGCCCAGCCCAACTTCGCCCTGAAGCTGTCCAGCGAAGTAGAAGAAATCGAGCGCAACCAAGATGGCTCGTGGCGCGTGACCTACAAGAACCTCAAGGACGGTTCGAAAACCGAGACCGACGCCAAGTTCGTGTTCATCGGCGCTGGCGGCGGCGCCCTGCACCTGCTGCAGAAATCGGGTATCCCCGAGGCCAACGAATACGCCGGTTTCCCAGTGGGTGGCTCGTTCCTGGTGACCGACAACGCCAGCGTTGCCGAGCAGCACCTGGCCAAGGCCTACGGCAAGGCTTCGGTCGGCGCGCCACCGATGTCCGTACCGCACCTGGACACCCGCGTGCTGGATGGCAAGCGCGTGATCCTGTTTGGCCCGTTCGCCACCTTCTCCACCAAGTTCCTCAAGGAAGGTTCGTACTTCGACCTGCTGACCAGCACCACTACCCACAACATCTGGCCGATGACCAAGGTGGGCATCGAGCAGTACCCGCTGGTGGAATACCTGGCCGGCCAGCTGATGCTCTCGGATGACGACCGTTTCGCGGCGCTCAAGGAATACTTCCCCAACGCCAAGCAGGAAGACTGGCGCCTGTGGCAGGCCGGCCAGCGCGTGCAGATCATCAAGCGTGACGAAGAGAAGGGCGGCGTGCTGAAACTGGGCACCGAGATCGTCGCTTCCCAGGACGGCAGCATCGCCGGCCTGCTGGGCGCTTCCCCGGGCGCTTCGACCGCCGCGCCGATCATGCTCAGCGTGCTGCAGAAAGTCTTCAAGGACCAGGTGGCCACTCCAGCCTGGCAGGAGAAACTGAAGCAGATCGTACCGAGCTACGGCACTGCCCTGAACGACAGCCCTGAGCGTGTGGCCAAAGAATGGGCCTACACCGCCGAAGTGCTGCAACTGACCCCGCCGCCACCGGTCAAGGGTGCGGCTCCTCAAGCGCCGGCCAGCCTGGCCAAGCCTGAAAGCAACCCAGCGGCCGACATGGCGCTGTAAGCCCCGCTCCCGCCCGCGTTCGCCGGGCGGGACATCGCCGATGCCCTTGGCATCGGCTGGCTGTTCCGATTGCGGTGGCGTATCGCTGCCGCAATGGGTCAGCAAACTCCCCCAAGCCTTTCCCATCTTGCCTTGCCTCGCCATGCGGCGGTGCGCCCCTGCGCCTGCGTGAAGGGGTATCATGGCGCGCCCGCTCCCGGCGGACATGCCCCAACCCTCGGAGTCACCGCCCAGATGTCCAGTATCACCCTGTTCCAGGCCCCGCCCGCCGAAGCCATCCAGAGCCAGATCCAGCAGATGGTGGTGGACTACATCACCGATATCAGTGCGGTCGCCATCGCTCCCAGCAATCCGCTGTACAACCTCTACCAGTACGGCGTCGGCTACGAGGTGCACCTGTACCTGCAGGCCATGGACGGTTCCCGGGATCTCGCCGTGGAGTTGCTGGTGGCCAGCGACCCGCTGGACCCGGAGCAGGTGCAGGGCTTCTTGCTCTACCTGCCGCTCAAGGACGACCCCGAGGCTTGCGCCGTGGCCTATATGGCGGTCCGCCAGGACCTGCGCCGCCAGGGTATTGCCCGGCAGATGCTTGCGGCGATGCGCGCACGCTATCCCCATGCCGAGCTGGCCTGCAGCCCGGCCAAGCTCCAGTGCTTCGAGGCCCTGGGGTTCCAACTGCTGGGCGCCCGTGGCCCGCAGCTGCTGATGAACACCCGCGAGCATGGCAGCGATGGCTTGCTGGCAGTGCTGGATGTGGCGCCGATCTACAACTCGGTGGAGGTGCGGCAGATCCATGCCTACCTGCTGGCGCAGCATGGGCGCAAGGCGATGATCGAGGCGGAGAAGAAGCGCGACCGCCACCTCGACCAACTGACCCGCCAGGCCCAGGAGCTGGTGCGCGAGCGCCTGGGCGAAGCGGCCTTGCATCGCTCTCGGGCATCGCGCCTGGTCTGACCCTGTTCCTTGCGGCCGCTGCGCGCCCGTGCGCAGCCTGCGACAGCGGCTACACGAAGCGTCACGCATGGCTCCTGTAGCCGCTGTCGAGCCCCGGCGAGGCTGCGCCAAGGCCCGCAGGGCCTTCGGGTGGTGCTGGATAGAAGGGCTTGTACCGCTGCTCTGGCCTGGATAATCTCGTATAAACACGCAGAAACGGGCATGAACATGCAAAACCTGCATTCCACCGCTGAACTGCCGTCCCTGCGCCGGCAAAAGATCCTCCTGCTGCTGGAGCGCGACGGCAAGGTCATGGCCGCCGAGCTGAGCCGGCATTTTTCGGTCTCCGAGGACACCATCCGCCGCGACCTGGCGGAGCTGGATGCCGCCGGCCTGGTGCAGCGGGTCCACGGTGGTGCGCTGCCCCGGCCCAGGGACAGCGGCAAGGATTATTTCACCCGGGTGGGCGAGACCGACGCGGTGAAGATGCGCCTGGCGCAGTTCGCCGCACAGTGGGTGCAGGAGGGGCAGACGGTGTTGTTCGACTCCGGCTCCACCACCTTGCACATCGCCCGCTCGCTGCCCCGGGATATGGGCCTGACGGCGGTCACCGCCTCGCCGCTGATCGCCGTGGCCCTGGCCGAATACCCCAGGGTCCGAGTGATCCTGGCCGGCGGCCAACTCAACCCGGCGACCTTGGCCGCCAGCGGCCATGAAGCGCTGCGGATGCTCCAGGGGATCAAGGCCGACCTGCTGTTCACCGGGGTCTGCGCGATCCACCCGGAGATCGGCATCAGCTCCCTGCATTTCGATGAAGTGCCGATCAAGCAGGCGATGTTCGACAGCGCCGCGCAAGTGATCGCCGTGACCACCGCCGACAAGCTCGGGGCCATGGAGCCTTTTGTCGTGGCGCCCTGCAACCGCCTGCACCGGCTGGTGACAGAGCGGGAAGTGGCGAGCGCGGAGCTCGAAGGCTATCGACAGCAGGGAGTCGAGGTACTGCAGGTCTGACTCTTGGCAGTTACCAGAGCAGGGCTTCTACTTCGTCGAACCTGTCCGCCACTTTCAGGAACGTCTGCGCCCAGCCGCTGCTGAGGCTGACTTCCTGCAGCGGACCGGTGACGGCGAAGAGCACCGCCACACTCGACCGCTCGGGCAACCTTCCGGCCTGCAGGGTGGCGATCAGCCCGCGCAACTCGGCGCTAGCCTGCTCCTGTCCGGTCCAGCTGGACCAGCAGAAATCGTTGTCGGGCAGCGACACCAGCTCCAGCGCGGCCTCTAGTACAAGGATCAGTGCTTCGCGGGGCTGGCTGCGGTCCAAGCCCTGGTGCAGCAGTTGCTGGGTGCGATGCAGATCCATGGGTCAGCCTCTGGGGCAAAGGGTATCGACTTGCTGGCTCATCCACTGCGCCATCTGCCGCAAGCGGCTGCTGAAACCGGCATCGGCGGGACTTGTTGCTTCGGCGGCTTGGCGGAACTCGTCGATGACTGCCTTCATTTGCGGGTAGTGCCGCACAAACAACTGGGCATGTTCGTCCAGGCTGCGAGGCCAGCTCGGTTCCTGCTCCGGGCGCAGCAGGTTGGTCGCGCGAAGGAGCTTGCGCGAGGCCTCGCGTTGCAGGCGCAGGGCCTGCCCAGGCGTTGAGGCGTGGTCGAGGCGCGTGGCGTAGTCGTTCAGCACTGCAAGAAAGTCACCGTTCACCGCCAGGGCTATTTCCCGGCTGGGCTTGAACGGGGCGAAGCGCTGGCGCAGGTCCTCGCCCAGCAGGCAGCGACAATGATGCTTGAGCCAATAACCCCAGCTGGGGCGATTCTCGCTGGCCAGGACTTGTTCCAGGTGGCCGATATCGAAATCGATCTTCGACACCTCGGGGTGCCGCGCCTGTAATTGCAGGCGCAGCTGTTCCAGCTCATCGAGCAGCCCTGGGGCAGGTGGCTGTCGCAGGATGAGGGTCAGGTCCAGGTCGGAGATTCCGGGTCGAGCCTCGCCCCGGGCCAGGCTGCCGTACAGGTAGAGGCTGTGCAGCGATGGCTGGTCCAGGCTGTGGCACAGCTCATCGAGCAAGGCACTGAACTCGGGTTGCAGGGGCGGCTCGGCAGGCAGCTTGATCGAGCCTTCGGTATCGACGCCGAACGTACTGGGCATTTGCATGGGATGGCCTGTGAGAAAAAACCAGCGCCAGCTTAACAGGCTACGGCAGGCCGCTTGGCGCCTGCCGCAGTCCTGCATCGCTCAGTTCTTGAAGGTCGAGTGCTTGTGGCCCTGGTCGCACAGGGCAAACACCACCACCAGCGCCGCGGCGATGGCCAGGATGAACACCACGCCGTCGGTGGAGTGGGTCGCCGAGGCGGTCACCAGCGACAGTGCGCCCAGTGGAGCCAGGCCACCGGCGATGGCGGTGCCGATCTCGCGCCCGGTGCCGAAGCCCGAGGAGCGGGTCGCCGTGGGGAACTGGCGGCTGAGGAACGAGCCCTGCGGCGCGAACATCATCGGTGCCAGGAGGCCGGTGCCGACCCCGATGGCCAGGTAGATCATCAGGCTGTCGCCGGTGTTGAGCAGGGCCAGGAACGGGTAGGCGAACAGCACCGAGAACAGGCCGCCGAGCACCAGGACGGTCTTGCTGCTCCACTTGTCGCACAGCCAGCCGAAGAACGGTACGGCGACGATGGCCACCAGGCTGGCGATGGTCACCGACAGCGAGGTCACGTGCACATCGACATGCTTGTACTGGGTCAGGTAGGCCAGGGAGAAGGTCTTGAAGATGTAGCTCAGGGCGTTGTAGCCGATGGCCACGAAGAACACCACGGCCAGGCCCTTGAGGTCGTTCTTGAACAGTGCCTTGAGCGGCGAAGCCTGGGCCTTGCGGCTCTGCTGGTCCAGTTCCTTGAACTGCGGGGTTTCCGGAATGCTCTTGCGCACCCACAGGCCGACGCCCACCAGCACGATGCTGCACACGAAGGGAATGCGCCAGCCGCCGGCCAAGAGGAATTCGTTGCCGTTGATGGTCAGCAGGTAGATGGTCAGCGACGACAGCAGCAGGCCCAGGTTCAGCCCCAGTGCCGGCCAGGCGCCCTGGCTGCCGCGCTTGCCTTCGCTGGCATGCTCATAGGAGGTGACCGCCGCGCCGGACAGTTCGGCACCAGCACCCAGGCCCTGGATGATACGGATGGCCACCAGGATGATCGGCGCCCAGATGCCGATCGAAGCGTAGCTGGGAATCAGGCCGATCAGCGCGGTGCACACGCCCATCAGGCAGAAGGTCAGCACCAGCACCTGCTTGCGCCCGAACTTGTCGCCCAGGTAGCCGAACAGCACACCGCCGAAGGGGCGGGCGATGAAGCCGATGGCGAAGGTGGAGAACGACATCAGCATGGCGCTGTTGGGGTTGCTGGTATCGAAGAAGATCTTCGAGAAGACGATCGCCGCCATGGTGGCGTAGAGGTAGAAGTCGTACCACTCCAGCATCGAGCCGAAGATGGTGGCCGCCGCGACCTTGCGCAGGCGTTTCCTGGTTTGTTGTGGGGTTTGCGCTGCAGTAATGCTGGTTTCAACTGCGGTCATCGGGTGCATCCTCTTGGATCATTGTATTTATTGTCGGGTGACACGAGCACGCGACCCTGCCGGCGTCGTCGAGGCGCCGGGCAACGCGTGTGCCAGGGTGTTTCAGTCGGCCTGGAAGATCCGGTCGGCGATCATCGAGCCAATGGGAATCGCCGAGGTGGCGGCGGGCGAGGGCGCGTTGCACACATGCAACATGCGCGAGGTTTCGGCGAACAGGAAATCGTGGACCAGGCTGCCATCGCGCATCACCGCCTGGGCGCGGATGCCCGCTTCACAGGGCAGCAGGTCGCTGACTTCCAGGGACGGGCAGTACTTGCGGCACTGCTCCAGGTAGCCGGACTTGAACAGCGAGTTCTTCATCTCGGTGGTGCCGGAGCCGAGGTTCTGCCAGATGGTTTTCCAGAACCCGGGGAAGCTGGCGTACTGCGCGACGTCGCGCCAGTCGATGGAGAACTTGCGGTAGTTTTCCCGGCCCAGGCCCAGCACCGCGTTGGGGCCGACGGTGACGCTACCGTCGATCATGCGGGTCAGGTGCACGCCGAGGAACGGCAGTTCCGGGTCGGGGATCGGATAGATCAGGTGGTTGACGATGTCGTTCTTCGCCGCCGGCAGGCGGAAGTACTCACCGCGGAAGGGGATGATCTGGTGATCGATCCGCACCCCGGCCAGGGTCGCCAGGCGGTCGGACTGCAGGCCGGCGCAAGCCACCAGTTTCTTCGCCCGCCAGCTGCCGCCATGGGTGCCGACGCTGACGCTGTCGGCGTGCTCCTGGATCGCGGTGACGGTCTGGCCCAGGCAGATCTCGCCACCGGCGCGGCGGATCACCCGGGCCATGGTGTCGCACACCTGGCGATAGTCGACGATGCCGGTGGCGTCGAGGAACAGCCCGCCCAGGCCGACGATGTTCGGCTCGCGCTGGCGCAGTTGCTCGGCATCCAGGCGCTCGACCTTCAGGCCATTGAGTTGCGAGCGCTGGTACAGGGCTTCCATGCGCTGCACTTCCAGGGCATTGGAGGCCACCAGCACCTTGCCGCAGACCTCGAACTTGATCCCATGCTCGGTACAGAACTGCTTGGTGGCCTCGGCGCCACGCTTGCACAGGTCGGCCTTGAGGCTGCCCGGCGCGTAGTAGATCCCGGCGTGGATCACGCCGCTGTTGTGCCCGGTCTGGTGCTTGGCCAGCACGCTTTCCTTTTCCAGGACCACCAGCGAAGCGCCGGGCTGGCGCTTGAGGATCTCCATTGCCGTGGCCAGTCCGACGATGCCGCCGCCGATGATGCAAAAGTCGTAGATCATGGTTCCAGGTGTCCGTATCAGTCTGGTTATCAGGTTGTCAGACTAAGTAGTCCGATAAAAACCGCAGGCTCGGCCTGCGGTCTGGCGCATTAGGGTCAGTCGAGGGTAGGCAACTCCAGGCCCAGGCGCTTGGCCGAGGCACGCAAATGGGCATCGGCACAGCCAGCGGCAGCCTGGCGGTCACCGGCGGCGATGGCCTGGTACAGCGCCTGGTGCTCCTGGGCCGCATCGGCCGAGCCGCCGACCAGGCGCAGCGCCGAGTTTTCCCAGGCCGTCTTGCGGGCACTGGCCAGCTGGCTGCGCAAGAAGTCGTGGAAGGCCACGAAGTAATCGTTCTTGCTGGCTTCGGCGATGGCCCGGTGGAACGCTACGTCGGCCAGGGCCGCCGCTTCGAAATCACTGCGCTTGTCGTGCATTTCCCGTAGCGCGGCCTGCATCCGTTGCAGGTCGCCGGCATCCCGGCGCTGGGCGGCGATCGACGCGGCCTGGGTCTCTATCCACAGGCGCATCTCGAACATCTGCGCCAGGTCCGCCAGGCGTCCTTCGCTCTGGGGGAAGCGGAACACCGTGCCGGCCGGGGTCTTGGAGATGTACGAACCCAAGCCACGGCGGGCGATCAGCACGCCATCGGCCTTGAGCTGGGCGATGGCCTCGCGCACCACCGAGCGGCTGACATTGAGCTGTTCAGCCAATTGCTGTTCGGTGGGCAGGCGCGATTCGGGAGCCAGTCGACCGGAGTCGATCTCGTTGCGGATGGCGTTGACGACCCGTACGACCAGAGAGTCGGGGCGCTGGAGTTCGAGCATGGGTAAACCTTGTAAGTCAGGTTGTCAGACAATAGCCGTGGCGAATTTTTCCTGTCAAGAAAAACCCGTGACAAGGCGCCGCCTCAAGCCGTCAGGCGACAGCCGAAAATCAGATCGTCGAAATCCTCGCCGCCCAGCTGGAAGGCCCGTTCGTCACGGCGCAGGAAGGCGAAGCCGCATTTCTCCAGGACCTTGCAAGACGGCGCATTACCGTCGGTGACCGTGGCGATCAACTGCTTGATGCCCAGGGTGTGCCGGGCGTGCTCGATGACGGCGCGCAGGGACTCCACGGCCAGTCCCTTGCCTTGATGCTGCGGACGCAACAAGTAGCCGACCTCGGCCTCGGCGGCGTTGCTGTCGCTGATTCGCAGGCCGGTGAAACCCAGGCCCTCACCGCTGTGACGGTCGTTGATCAGTAGGCACAGCCAGTGGGTCGAATCCGTATTCCAGTGCGGCAGGCGCGAGGTGAAGCGCTCCTCGATCTGCGCTCGGGAAAGCGGGTCGCAGACATAGCGCAGGTTATCGGGGTCGCTGTGCAGGGCCAGGAACAGCTCCCAGTCATTGGCGGTGAGGGAGCGCAGGTGCAGGCGTTCGGTGTGCAGTTCCAGCATGGAGCGGTCCTTGTCCTCGGGTTGGGGGATGCCCTTACTCTACCGCTTCAGCGCCAGGGGTTAAGAAAACTCTGATCGCGCCAGAGTATTTTTCGCATAAGATCTCGGCCTGATTTCGCAAGGACGGGCAGGTAACCGTGAATTGGGATGATCTGCGGTTCTTCATTGCGGTCGCCAACGCCAGCAACATCACCGATGCCGGACAGGCGCTGAAGGTGTCGGCGGCCACGGTCTCGCGCAAGATCCAGATGCTGGAGCAGGCCTTGCACACGCCGCTGTTCCTGAAGACCACCCAGGGCTATTTCCTCACCGAGGCCGGTCGCGACTTGCTGCCCATGGCGCTCGAGACCCAGGAGCGCCTTGGCCAGATGGAGCGCCAGTTGGCCCGGCCCGGGGCGCGCATGGCCGGGGTGGTGCGCATCGATTGCCCGGAGCTGATGGGCAGCCACCTGTTGATCCCGGCCCTGGCGGCGTTTCGCGCGGGCCATCCAGAGATCCGTTTCGACTTCGTCAATGCCGCGCGCTCGGTCAAGCTCACCCAGAGCCACAGTGACCTGGTGCTGCGCCTGCACCGGCCAGAAGCCGGTAGCAACTTCACCTTGCGCAAGGTCGGCGCGCTGACCCAGGCGCTGTTCTGCTCCCCGGGGTATGCCCAGGCCCAGGGGTGTCCGCAAGCGCCCGAAGACTTGGCCCGGCATGGCTTGATCGGCTGGAACCAGGCCCTGGGGCATATGCCCCTGGCCCGCTGGCTGGACCGGCTCAGTGGCGGCCAGCCGCTGTGGATGAGCACCGCCAACCTGCAAGCGCAGCTCCAGGCGGTGCAGGCCGGCCTGGGCATCGCCGCCTTGCCGGTCTATATCGCCGAACCCCTGGGGCTGTGCCGAGTGTTGCCGGATGTCCCGGCGCATCGGGCCGATATCTGGCTGCTGCGCAACCTGGCGACCCAGGGCCAGGAGCGGGTCGAGCAGGTGGTGCAGTTCATCGATCGGGTACTGCACCAGCATGGCCTGCAAGACCACTGAGGCGCGCGGCTCAGGCCGGGCCATTACGCAGGAAGAGCCACGCCGCCACCCCCATCAGTAGCATGCCGAACAGCACATTCTGCGCCTTGAGCAAGCCCGGCCTGGCGCGTAGCAGCGGTTGCAGGCTCGAGCCCAGGCCCGCCCAGAACAGGTGGCCGAGCAGGTTCACCGCGATCAGCGCGGCGCTCAGCGCCACCACCGCCAGGCTGCCGGCACCGGTGGCCGGGCTGAAGGTGGAGAACATCACCAGCAGCATGACCAGCCCTTGCACGTTGCCCAGTTGCAGCACCACGCCATCGCGGAACAACAGCGCCTGTTCTGGCTCGCCGGGCG
Organism: Pseudomonas sp. KCJK8993; assembly: GCF_046230915.1. Lineage (NCBI taxonomy): Bacteria > Pseudomonadati > Pseudomonadota > Gammaproteobacteria > Pseudomonadales > Pseudomonadaceae > Pseudomonas > Pseudomonas sp. KCJK8993. The sequence goes on along the minus strand of NZ_JBJJLO010000077.1, from coordinate 9,648 downwards.
TGCGCAGGGGCCGCAGCAACAGGCGCAGGCCGAGCCAGAAAATGTACAGGCTGCCGGCGATCCGCAGGCCCCGCAGCAGTTGTGGCTGCTGCGCCAGGCTGTGGTAGAGCCCGAGGCCCACCAACAGGGCCAGCAGGAAGTAGGTCAGGTCCAGGCCGAGGATGAAGCGCAGGGAACGGCGCACGCCGCTGCGGGCGCCGGAACTGGCCACCATCAGGTTGCCGGGGCCGGCGCTCAGGGCCATGGGCAGCATGGTGGACAACCACAATGACCAGTTGATGTCGTGGATCGGGGGCACGCGCGATTCCTTGGAGGCAGTGCGGATTGCACCGGCGCCAGCTTAAGGCGGCGCCGGGGCAGGGGTTACCGCCAGGAATGCAAAGCGGTTTTTCAAGCCTGCCCGGCCTGCTCCAGGGCGTTGTGCAACCAGTTGCAGAAGCTGCGGGTCAGCGAGCTGCCTTCACTGTCGCGATGCACCAGCCAGGCCCAGGTCGGGCCGCGCACGCTTTGTTCGCACAGCGGCTGCAACTGGCCCTGGACCCGGGCTTGCTGGGCCAGCAGTTGGCTGACCAGGGCGATGCCGTGGCCAGCGCAGGCGGCGTCCAGCAGCAATCCCGGGTCGGAGAAATTCAGGCCGTTGCTGCGCTGGCCAACGTCGGTGCCGCCTTCCACCACCCAGTGGCTCCAGTCCATTTCCCGTTCGCCATGCAAGGTGGTGCGCAGCGCCTGGGGCTGCTCCAGCAGGGACGGGTGGCAGGCCGGATAGAGCTGGTCGCGGTACAGCTCCAGGTAGCTGCATTCGGCCTGGGCGCTGAGGTCGTCGCGGATCGTCACGTCGATGGTCTGGGTGGCCATGTCCGGCGGCTCGAAACTGGTGAACAGCCACAGGTCCACCTCCGGGTGCAGGCGGTTGAATTCGCCCAGTCGCGGTAGCAGCCAGTGTCGAGCGAAGGCCGGGCTGGTGTTGACCACCAGCTGGTTGGGCTTGCGGTACTGCTCCAGGCGGCGAATGCCCACGGCCAGTTGTTGCAGCAGCGATTGGGTGGTGCTGCGCAGGTCATGCCCGGCATCGGTCAGGGTCACGCTGCGCCCGCTGCGGTAGAACAGCGGCTGTTCGAGGAAGGTTTCCAGGCTGCGGATCTGCTGGCTGATGGCCGATTGGGTCAGGTGCAGCTCCTGCGCCGCCTGGTGGAAGCTGCCCAGGCGCGCGGCGGCTTCGAAGCCGCGCAGGGCGTTCAGGGGAGGCCAGTGTTTCAACATTATCGATAAGCCAGGCTAATCAGAATTTCACTAAATCTATCGTTTGTTGCGGGATTTTCAAAGCCATAGCATGGGCACCATTGGTTGCACCGGTAGTGGTTGGCTGATAACAAAACCTTAATCGAGAGGCGCGATTCCCATGCACAGCAATGACAGTCGAAACAGCGGTTGGCGGATGCCCGCCGAGTGGGTGCCCCACGCGGCGACCTGGATGGTCTGGCCCCATAACCAGGACCTGTGGGAGTCGGGCTGGGGCGTGACCCTGGCCGACGTACAGGCGGATTTCGCCCGGGTGGCCAATGCCATCGCACGTTTCGAGCCGGTCAAGCTGGTGGTCGATCCTTCGGCCCTGGAGAGCGCCCGGCGCCACTGCGGCGCCAACGTCGAGCTGGTGGTCCAGGCCGTGGACGACAGCTGGTGCCGCGACTCCGGGCCGAGTTTCGTCTGCCATCCCCAGCACGGGCTGGCCGGCGTCAGCTGGCGCTTCAATGCCTGGGGTGGCAAGTCGGCCCACGAGCTGGACCGCAGCCTGGCCCGGCGCCTGCTGGACCAGCTGGGGCTGGACTGCTTCGGCACCCACCTGGCCAACGAAGGCGGCGCCATCCATGTGGACGGCGAAGGCACCCTGATCACCACCGAGTCGGTACTGCTCAATCCCAATCGCAACCCGGGCCTGGGCAAGGCCGAGATGGAAGAGATCTTCGAGCGCCTGCTGGGGGTGAAGAAAACCATCTGGCTGCCCGGCGATCCGGACTACGTGACCGGCGACATGACCGATGGCCATGTCGATGGCGTCTGTGCCTTCGCCCGTCCCGGCCTGCTGCTGGTGGATGCTACCCATGACCAAGGCTCGGTGTACGCCGACGTGGTGCGCGAGAACCGCCGTGCCCTGGAACTGGCCCGGGATGCCCAGGGCCGCGCCTTCGAACTGGTGGAGCTGTTCGAAGCCACTGCCGCGGTGGACACCCAGGCCGAGGTGTTCTGCGCTTCCTATACCAACTTCTACATCGCCAACGGCGCGATCATCATGCCGGCCTACGGCATCGAGGCCGATCAGGTCGCGGCCCAGGTCCTGGCCAAGGCCTTCCCCGGGCGGCAAGTGGTGCCGGTGCAGATCAACCACCTGGCCCATGGCGGTGGTGGCGTGCATTGCATCACCCAGCAGCAACCGCGCTGGCCACTGGAGGTGTCGGCATGAGCAACTTGACCGTCGCGACGTTGCAGATGCCCTGTACCTGGGACCTGGCGGACAACCTCGAGCGCGCCGAGCAACTGGTGCGCGAGGCCGCGGCCCGGGGCGGGCAGGTGATCCTGCTGCAGGAGCTGTTCGCCACGCCATACTTCTGCATCGAACAGCAGCACCGGCACCTGGCACTGGCCGAAGAGTATGGCCAGAGCCGCCTACTCCAGCGCTTTGCCGCCCTGGCCAAGGAGCTGGGGGTGGTGTTGCCGCTGAGCTGGTTCGAGCGGGCCGGTACTGCCTACTTCAATTCCCTGAGCGTGGCCGATACCGACGGACGCCTGCTGGGGGTGTACCGCAAGACCCACATTCCCAACGCCATCGGTTACCAGGAGAAGGAGTACTTCAGCCCTGGCGACACCGGCTTCAAGGTCTGGGACACGGCGTTCGGCCGCCTGGGCGTGGGCATCTGCTGGGACCAGTGGTTCCCGGAAACCGCCCGTTGCCTGGCCTTGCAGGGTGCCGAGGTGCTGCTGTTCCCCACGGCCATCGGTTCGGAGCCTGGCGCCGCAGACCTGGACTCGAAGGATCACTGGCAGATGACCATGCGCGGGCACGCCGCGGCCAACCTGCTGCCGGTGGTGGCCGCCAACCGCGTCGGGCGGGAAGTGGCCCGCAGCGACTCAGGGCTGCACATGCAGTTCTACGGTTCCTCGTTCATCTGCGACCACAAGGGCCGGCTGCTGGCCGAGGCCGACCGCGACACCACCGGCATGCTCCTGCATGAGCTGGACCTGGCGGCCATGGCCGAGGAGCGCCGGACCTGGGGCATCTTCCGCGACCGCCGTCCGGAAATGTACGGGCCCTTGCTGAGCCTCGACGGCCAGCACCTGCATTCACGCTGGAATCCTCGGGAGGCATGAGCATGAACCGCATTGGCACATTGCGCCTTGGCGCGCTGGCACTGGCATTGATGGCCGCGCAGGTCCAGGCCGCGCCTGAAGAAAAGACCCTGCGCCTGTACAACTGGGCCGACTACTTCGCCGAGGACACCCTGGCGCGTTTTACCGCCGAAACCGGGATCAAGGTGATCTATGACGTCATGGAAGGCAGCGAGGTCCTGGAGGCCAAGCTGATGACCGGCGGCAGCGGCTACGACCTGATCTTTCCCGGCGATACCGTGGCCGAGCGCTTGATGCACGCCGGCAGCCTGCAGAACCTCGACCCCGGCAAGCTGGCGCAGATGGACGACATCGAGCCCGGCCTGCAAGCCTTGCGCCAGCAGTACCCCCGGGCCAGCCAGGCCACGGTGCCCTATACCTGGGGCACCATCGGCCTGACCTACAACGCCGGGCAGATCGCCCAGCGCCTGCCCAACGCACCGGTCGACAGCCTGGACCTGCTGTTCAAGCCGGAGCTGGCGGCGCATTTCGCCGATTGCGGGATCTCGGTGATCGACTCGCCCGACGAAGTCCTGGCGGTGGCGCTCAACTACCTGGGACGCGATCCGCGCAGCGCCAAGCCGGCAGACCTGCAAGCGGCTGGTGAGCTGCTGCTCAAGCTGCGCCCCTACATCCGCAAGTTCCAGTCGCAGCCGGTGACCGATCTGGTCAATGGCAACCTGTGCCTGTCCATGGGCTACAGCGGCGATGTGACCCAGGCCCAGCGCGCCGCCGACGCGGCAGGCAAGAAGGTCGATTTCCAGTACCGCATCCCGCGCGAGGGCACCACGGTGTGGATGGACACCATGGCGATCCCCAAGGATGCCCGGCACCCGGAGTACGCCTATGCCTTCATCAACTTCGTCATGCGCCCGCAGAACATGGCGGCCATCAGCAACTTCACCGGCTACCCCACGGCCAATGCCAAGGCGCGGCCGCGGATCGACCCACGGATGGTGGACAATCCGGATATCTACCCGGATGCCGCGACCTTTGCCCGCCTGGTGCCGGGGCGCGATATTCCCCAGGCCGACATGCGCGCCCGGATGCGCATCTGGACCCAGTTCAAGACGGCTACGATAAAAGCACCCTGAGCCGTTCCACTTCAGGCAATCCCCTTGAGAGAAAGACCGATGTCGACCCGACGCACATTCATCAAACAGGCCTCGCTGCTGGCCGGTTTCGCCGCCGTGACTACCCTGGGCCTCGGCGCCCGTCGGGTCTTGGCCCAAGAACAGGAGGACTGGGTCATGCCCGACGAAGGCGATCGTCACCAGCGGGCCTTCATGGCCTTCGGTGCCCAGGATGCGATCTGGGAAGACTTCACCGGCGGTGTGCAGGAGGCCCAGGGCCGGATCGCCCGGGCGATTGCCGCCCATGAGCCGCTGACCCTGTTCTGCCGCGAGCATGAGCGCGACCTGGCCGAGCAGCTGTGTGGCACTCGCAACGTCACCTATGTGATCACCGAACTGGACGATATCTGGATGCGCGATATCGGCGTCAACTTCGTGGTCGACTCCCGAGGCGAGCTGGGCGCAGTGGACTTCAACTTCAACGGTTGGGGCAACAAGCAGCGCCATTCCCGGGATGCGCGCCTGGCACGCCAGGTGGCCGATGGCGCGCGCGCCACCTACTGGCGCAGCGAACTGGTGGGCGAGGGCGGCGGTATCGAGGTGGATGGCCACGGCACCGGGATCATGACCGAGAGCAGCTGGATCAACCGCAATCGCAACCCCGACTGGAGCAAGGCCGAGGTCGAAGCCGAGCTCAAGGCTTGCCTGGGCCTGCGCAAGATCATCTGGCTGCCGGGGATCAAGGGGCACGACATCACCGATGCCCACGTCGACTTCTATGCGCGCTTCGCGGCTCCCGGGGTGGTGGTGGCCAACCTCGACAACGATCCGGACTCCTACGACTACGCGGTGACCCGCGCGCACCTGGAGATCCTGCGCAACGCCACCGATGCCGATGGCCGCAAGCTCAAGGTGCACACCCTGTCGCCGCCCTTGAATCCGCGCAAGAGCCGCTTCAGCCGGGGCAATGAAGACTTCGCCGCGGGCTACATCAATTACTTCGTGATCAACGGCGCGGTGATCGCCCCGCAGTTCGGCGATCCCGTGGCCGACGCCAAGGCCCACGACTTGCTTAGCCAGCTCTACCCCGGGCGCGAGGTGGTGCAGCTGGATATCGACGCGATTGCCGCAGGTGGGGGCGGGATCCATTGCGTGACCCATCAATTGCCGGCGTTGTGAGGCACTGGCAGGCGAGGGCAAGTGGTCTGCTGTTGAAAGTGGAATTGGCCTGCTACAACGGGCCGCTCGCTGCCTAAGCTGGCGCTCTTCGATATCCCCGGGAAGCCGTGGTCTTCCCGGTTTTTCATGAGGAGAGCGTCATGAGCGAGCAGCAACAAGCGGTAGTGGTACGGGCCATCCAGGCCAAAGATCAGGAGCAATGGCAGGCGTTGTGGCTGGCCTACCAGGATTTCTACCAGGTGAACCTTTCGGAACAGGTGAGCCAGCGCACGTTCGAGCGTTTCTTCGATCCCCGGGAGCCGGTGTATTCGGCGGTGGCGGTGCAAGGTGGCGAGTTGGTGGGGTTCGTCAACTCCGTGCTGCACCGCTCGACCTGGGCCACCACGGACTTCTGTTACCTGGAAGACCTGTACGTGGCGCCGCAGGTGCGGGGTGGCGGCACTGGCAAACAGCTGATCGAGTGGGTCCAGGCCTTTGCCCGCCAACACGATTGCGCACGGCTGTACTGGCACACCCACGCCACCAACAAGCGCGCGCAAAAGCTCTATGACTGGGTGGCGGCCAATTCGGGATTCATCGAATACCGGATGCCACTCTAACCCCGCGCCGATCCTGGAAGCTCGTGCCGAGCCGTGCGCAGCCTGCGGCAGCGGCTGCACCAAGCGTGTGTGGGTTGTAGCCGCTGCCGAGCTGGCGAGGCTGCGTCCGGGCGCGCAGCGACCGTAAAAAGGACGATGCGGTCGATCAGCTGCGCCGCCAGGCCGACCCGGTGGCCGCCACGGCTACGCTGGCTGGTTGAACACCAGGGCCTTCAGGCCGCACTGCACGTCGGCATCGGGAAATTCCGGCGGGTTGTCCAGGCGCTGTTCGAAATGTAGCCCTGGCGCGGCTTCGGCCATGCCGTCCAGCAGGAACTCCACGCTGAACGCCGGATCGTTCATGCAGGCCAGCACCCGGCCCGTCGGCGTCAGCAACTCCGGCAGGCGCCGCAGCACCCGCGCGTAGTCCTTGCTCAGCACAAAGCTGCCTTTCTGGAAGGAGGGCGGGTCGATGATCACCAGATCGTAAGGGCCGCCTTGCTTGACCTTGCCCCAGGACTTGAACAGGTCATGGCCGAGGAAACTCACCCGGCCCAGGTCGTGGCCATTGAGCCGATGGTTGTCGCGGCCACGGCTCAGGGCCGCCCGGGACATGTCGAGGTTGACCACTTTCTCGGCCCCGCCGGCGATCGCCGCCACCGAGAATCCGCAGGTGTAGGCGAACAGGTTCAGCACCTTCAAGCCTTGGGCATTGGCCCGCACCCAGTTGCGCCCGTAGCGCATGTCGAGGAACAAGCCGTTGTTCTGCTTGCTGCCCAGGTCCACCCGGTAGTCCAGGCCCTCCTCGGTGATGGTGCAGGACTCCACCGGCTCGCCCAGCAGCCATTCGCCGAGGCTGTCGGGCAGGTAGCGGTGTTGCAGCATCAGGCTGGTGGCGCCGCTGGCCTGCCATTGCGCGCTGGAGCCCAGGGCCACCAGCAGCTGCTTCAAGGCCGCCAGTTCCTCGGCTTGTACTTCCTTGAACAGCGACACCAGCACCACCCCTTGCAGCCAATCCACGGTCACCTGCTCCAGGCCCGGCCAGCAGCGTCCACGGCCGTGGAACAGGCGCCGGGTTTCGCTTGGGGCGTTGGCCAGGGCGTCCAGCAGGTGTTGGTTGAGGGTGGCGAGGGCTTGAGGATTCATCGGCGCGACCGGCAATTTTTCGGGGCGGCATTTAACCACAATTGTTGGCCGGCGCGGCTCAGTCGAGGTATTCCGGGCGGCCCATGGCTCGCCATTGCGCCAGCCGGCCATCGAGCACCGGAGCGAGCAGGTCGTAGTTGCTCCAGCTGTTCTCCACTCGGTAGATCGTATCGGGGATGGGCGCCAAGAGCTGCTCATAGTCGTCGCTGTAGCGGACGTTGCTGTCCTTTCCCGCATAGTAGGCAGCAGCGAAGGCATTGCCTTCGGCGTTGAAGTCTTCGTCGTAGAGCCTTTCATCGAGCATCTTGAACAGGAACTCACGGCCGTCGAGTTTGCGCGAGCGCAGCTGCGCCAGTTCCTCGGCGGCGTCTTCTTCAAGTTCTTCGCTGGCAAAGCCGTTGAGCAGCATCCAGGCCAGGAACAGGCCGATATGGGTGGCCCCGGCGCTGGGTGGCAGGTCGCTGGGGAAATCACCGCCGTAATGCCAGGAGGCGTCGTCATATTTCATCGGGCACGGGTCCTTGTGTGCAGGCGATTCAAAGAAGGGTGTTTTCCCATTTCTCGGTGCCGGCCAGGCGGCGCTTGACGTTGTCGATCCGCCATTGCCCGGTCACCCGCTTGACCAGGAAACGGTACTCGTAGCGCAGCCTGCGCGAAGCAGGGTCGCGGATCAGCACTTCGGCCTGGCTCGGCTTGAGCAGCTGGCAGGCCAGTAGTTCGTGGTCCTTCGAGTAGGTGGTGGGCGAGCCATAGCAGGAGCGGGTGTAGGCCCTGTCGCGCAGGGTGCAGAAGCGCTCCAGCAACTGCCGGGGCTCGGCCCAGAAGTCCTGGTCCAGGCCGTCGCGTGCCTGGGCCTTGCCACGCCGCTCCCAGGCCTCCAGGGCCAGGGTATAGGCCCGCACCTGGGTGACCGGGTCGGCGCTGCTGTCGCCGGCGGCCGGCAGTTCCGGCCAGGGCAGGTGCGGCGCGGGCGCGCTGGGTTGCTGGGCGCCGGCCCCGGCTTGCGCGAGCAGGTGCATGATCCGCTCGTGGCCCTTGTCTTCGGCCAGGGACCAGGCGTTGCGCTGCTGGAAGTCCAGCAGGTGGGCATCGGCCCCGGCCTGCAGCAGCAGGCTGACCATCTCGGCGTGGCCACCCTGGGCGGCATTCATCAAGGCACTGCGCCGCAGGTCCGGGGAGACCTGGTCGAGGGCCGCGCCGTGTTCGATCAGCAGCTTGGCGATGGCGCAAGCGCCGTTGCCGGCAGCCCAGGACAGCGAGCTGTAGCCCAGGGCCTTGCAGGGTTGTTGCGGGTTGGCGCCCCGTTGCAGCAGCAATGCCACGGCGGGCAGGCGCCCGGCGATGGTGGCCGCCAGCAGGGCGGTGCGGCCGGTACCCTTGTGCTTCCATTCGATATCCGCGCCGGCATCCAGCAGGCGGGTCAGGGTGGCGAGGTCGCCGCGGGCGGCGGCTTTTTCCAGAAGGTGGGACAAGGTCGGGAATCCGTTCGATCAACAAAAACTCGGGGGCAATGGTAACGCCGCGATACCCGGGTTCGCCATGTCGGCGTCAACGTGGACGCTGCGCGTAGGATGGCGCCTTCGCCGGCATGTCCCTGTGCCGTGCAGGTGCCCCCGGCCTTTGCCCGTTGCCGACAGACCACTTTCCAAGCAGGAGTCCCGGATGTTCAACGCCATTGTGATCGACAAAGACACTGCAGGTTATCGCGCCGATATGACGCGGCTGGAAGAGGCCCGGCTACCCGCGGGCGAGGTCAGTGTGCAGGTTGCCTACAGCACGTTGAACTACAAGGACGGCCTGGCGATCACCGGCAAGAGCCCGGTGGTGCGCCAGTTCCCCATGGTCCCCGGCATCGACCTGGCGGGCACCGTGGAGTCCAGCAGCCACCCTCGCTTCCGGGCTGGCGACCAGGTCCTGCTCAATGGCTGGGGCGTGGGCGAAAGCCATTGGGGCGGGTTGGCGCAGAAAGCCCGGGTGCAGGGCGACTGGCTGATCCACCTGCCGCAAGCCTTCACCCCGCGCCAGGCCATGGCCATTGGCACGGCCGGCTACACCGCCATGCTCTGCCTGATCGCCCTGGAACGTAACGGCCTGCGCCCGGGGCAGGGCGAGGTGCTGGTCACCGGCGCCAGTGGCGGGGGCGGGCGCCTTGCCGTGAGGTTTCTGGGGCGCCCCGGGCGCACCGTGGGCCCCCCCCCCCCCCGCCCCCAACAAGCCCGCCACCCCCGGGAACCCGCGGGCCGCCCGGCGGGCGCGCGGGACCCGCCCGCGGCGCCGGGGGCGCCCCCGCC
>NZ_JBJJLO010000076.1:0-32472 GCF_046230915.1 Pseudomonas sp. KCJK8993 | reverse complement strand
GTCGCGCAGTATGCGAGCAAGCTGTCCCCCGGCCAGCTTGAACTGTTCAAGAAGATTCCAGGCTATCGCATGGATATCTACCAGACCCGCCGTACCTGCGGTGCTCCGGATTTCGTGGTCGAGAACACCCGGCAAAACCTGGGTTACGCCAAGCTCGACGCCACAGGGATTGCCCTCGAGGAAGCCCATGTGCCGGGCATCCCGTTTCCCTTGCCCAGTACCGGTGCTGAGGTCATGTGGAACATGAAGATGCGCTACCGGGGGCTGGGTGTCGAAATTCCCAAAAGCATCTCAGGCATATCGCCGCGCAAGGGCGGCGACTGGTTGCGTCAGATGACGGACACCTTCTTCTTCACGCCCTGGGGAAAGAAAGGGAGTGCATTGTTTTCGTCCGTTGGTCGTCTGGAATACGCCACGTTTAACATTTACCAGGAGCCAGCGGCACTGGCCGGTCAGGCGGGGGTGCAGTCGACCGTAGCCGGCGAGCAGGCCACCACCTTCTACTACTTCCCCGGTCAGCGTCGTGTGCGGCGCATGCCGTCCTACTCCTACGACGCACCGCAGATCGGGTTGGACAATCAGTACACCGTCGATGAAGTGAACGTGTTTTTCGGAGCCATGGATCGCTTCGATTGGAAGCTGATCGGCAAGCAGGAACTGCTGGTGCCCTATAACGCCTTTGGTGCCTACGACACCGCCGCCAAGGCTGACGTGTTCGCGGGTAACCATTCAATCGCGCCGCAATCGCGCCGCTACGAACTGCATCGTGTCTGGGTGGTCGAGGCCAATGTTCGTCAAGGCATGCGCCACCAGGCGCCCAAACGCCTGTTCTACATCGACGAAGACAGCTGGAACCCATTGCTGGCCGTTGACTATGACAAACAGGGACAGATCTGGAAGGTGCGTGAAGGGTTCTCGATCCCTGTCTACGAGACGGGCGCGTGCGATGTCCAGGCGCAAGTCCAGTACAACCTGATCGACGACCGTTATCTCTTTGACATGACCTCGATCGGGGCCGGCAAGAGCGATATCCGCTGGCTCACCGAGGACAGTGGCAACCCCCGCCTGAAACGTGACTTCTTTACCTCCGATAACTTGCGAGCCATCAGCGAGCGCTAAAAACCGACGTCAGATCGAGAGCCAGCATGAAAAAAATAATTATCAAAGCTTCAGGCCTTGTCATCGCGTGCACAGCCCCATTGGCGATGGGGTTCACATTTGAAACCGAAACTGTCCATGGCTCCTTCGACTCCACCATTACCGCAGGCATGGGACTGCGCACGGAGTCGCGGGGTTGCAACCTGATCAACCAGGGCGTCAGCGGGCACAATGCGCCCTCGGGCTGCCTGGCACAGACCTCGGGTGTCGCCGACCAGGGCGACTTGAACTACGACCGTGGCGATCTATTCACCAACTACCTCAAAGGTACCCATGAACTGCTGCTGAAGATGCCCGAGGACGTCACCTTCATGGCCCGGGGCAGCTGGATTCGAGACTTTGCCGCAACCGATACCACCGGTACCCGTTCATTCAACACCCCCGAGGGTGTAGGCAGCGACGGCCTGAGCAGCGCTGCTCGTGACGACCTCAAGTTCAAGACCCGATTGCTCGATCTATGGGTGAGCAAAGGCTTCGACATCGGTGATCAGCGCGTCCGGGCGCGCTTGGGTAACCAGGTGATCAACTGGGGCGAAAGCCTGTTCGTGACTGGAGGGATCAACAACACCAACGCGTATGATTATCAAGCCTTGGCGCGTCCCGGTGTCCAGCTCAAAGAAGCCGTGCTGCCGGCGCCAATGCTCAGCGTCGCCTCGGGCCTGGGTTATGGCCTGAATATCGAGGCTTATTATCAGTTCGGTTGGAACAAGAGTGAATTGCCACCGGTGGGCAGTTATTGGTCCACCAACAATGGCCTGGGCAAGGGCATGGGGACCTACGGCTTCAACGACAAGAAGGCCCGCGATAGCGGCCAATGGGGTATTTCGCTGCGCTGGCAGCCGGAGGACAGCGACGTCAACTATGGGCTCTACGTGATGCGTTACCACGACAAGTTGCCGTCATTGAGCGTGGCGCTGCTTGATCCGAACACCTTTGCGGTGTCGCCGACCTGGAGGTATCAGGAAGATCGCATGCTCTATGGCATCAGCGCCAACATGCCGATCGGTGACTGGGCCGTAGGAACGGAGCTATCGTACCGCCCCAAGGATTCCGTGCCGCTCAACCCCGTTATCGACCTGTGCGCGAACAACGGCGGCAAATGCTGGAAGGACGAAAAGAAATTCCAGTGGCACCTCACAGGCCTGTATAGCTTCACGCCTTCCAACTCCCCGACGCTGCTGGATTTCACCAGGGCCAGCACCGGCACCTTGCTCACCGAGCTGGTGGTGATCAAGTACCCGGGGCTGCACAAGGAGGTGAACGGCGAGCCGATTTCCGCTGGCCTGAATACCTGGCAGCTGGACCCGGCGACATCCCCCAAGGCCTATGGCGACAAGACCTCGTCAGGGATCAACATGGACCTCAGCTTGACCTACGACGGTACTTTGGTGCCGGGCTGGCAAGTCACGCCAGGGATCTTCTACTCGCGGTCGCTGGGAGGGCGCACCCCTAATATCAACGCAACCTTCACCGAAGGCGCCAGCAACATGAATCTCTACCTGAACTTCGTACGAAATCCGGCCAGTTGGCAGATTTCCCTCAACTACGCGAAGTTCATGGGCGGCGATACCCCTTACGACCAGCTGTACCGTGACCGAGACTATGTCGGCCTCGCGATCTCCCGCACCCTGTGAGGCCTAGCGTGAACGGTTCTTTGAGATTCTCTGAAATGCCGGCGCGTGGCGTGCTGTCACGCGTCGAAGGTGCCTTCTTCGGGCATCGTCGGCTGGTGCTGGGGAGCCTGGCCGTTTTCACCTTGATCATGGTGTGGTTCGCCGTGCAATTGCGCATGGATGCCGGCTTCGAGAAGCAATTGCCCATAGGCCACGAATACATCAACACATTCGAAACCTACCGCAATGACCTGATGGGAGCGAACCGACTGACCATAGTGGTCAAGGCGCGCAACGGTGATATCTGGAGCGCTGCGGGCCTGAAGCGGCTCTACGACGTTACCCAGGCGATCACCTTCCTTCCCGGTGTGTCGCGCAGCAGTGTGCGTTCGCTGTGGACGCCCAATGCCTTCGTCAACGAGATCACCGAAGAGGGCTTTCGTGCCGACCCATTGGTGCCGGGAACGGTTACACCCGAGCGTCTGGATGATGAAATCATCGCAACGATCGCCAGCTCCAGTGTTCAAGGCGGTTTCATCGGCACCCTGGTTTCTCGCGACCAGGGGAGCGCGATGATTACTGCGGAGCTCAATGAGTTCGACGCCAATGGTGCCCACTTGGACTATGTGGCGTTCAACCATGAGCTGGAGAAACAGATCCGCCAGCCGTTCGAGGATGGTGATTTTGAAATCCAGATGATTGGTTTTGCCAAGCAGATCGGCGACATCGCCGACGGTGCTTCGGCGGTGCTGGAGTTCTGCCTGCTGGCACTGCTGCTGACCGCCGCTGCAGTTTATTGGTACTGCCATTCGCTGCGTTTTACCGCACTGGCCCTGGTCTGCTCACTGGCTTCGCTGGTATGGCAATTCGGCAGTCTGCGCCTGCTGGGCTATGGCCTCGATCCGCTGGCGGTGCTGGTGCCGTTCCTGGTATTTGCCATCGGGGTTTCCCATGGCGTGCAGCAAATCAACTTCATCGTTCGTGAAATTGCCCTGGGCAAGAGTGCCGAGGAGGCGGCGCGCTCAAGTTTCACCGGCTTGTTGATTCCCGGAACCCTGGCATTGGTAACGGCGCTGGTGTCCTTCGTGACCCTGCTGCTGATCCCCATTCCCATGGTGCGGGAGCTGGCCATCACGGCATCCCTTGGCGTGGCCTTCAAGATCATCACCAATCTGCTGATGCTGCCTTTGGTGGCGTCGTTGCTGCGGGTGGATGACAAGTACGCCAAGGCCCAGGAAATCTCCCGGCAGCGCCGTAGCCGCTGGCTGCACGGCCTGAGCCGGCTCGCCGAGTGGCGCAATGCGCAGTGGGTGCTTGGCGTTGCCCTGGCGCTGTTCCTGGTGGCGATCTGGCAGAGCAATGACCGGGTCGTTGGCACACTGCAGGCCGGAGCACCGGAGCTGCGTGAAGACTCGCGCTTCAATCGGGATGCCGTCTCCATCGCCAGTAACTATGACATCGGCCTGGATTGGCTCAGTGTGGTATTCGAAGTCAGTCGGGACACGTCCGGCGACGCCAGCCAGGCTGGCTGCGAGGATGTCGCCCTGGGCCAATACCAGGATCGTTTTGTCTGGGCCATGCAGGGGGTACCCGGGGTGCTGTCGGTGGCCTCCTTTTCCTCCTACATGCGCCAGTTCAACGAGGGCTACAACGAAGGCAATCCGAAGATGGGCGCGGTGCCCATCGACCCGGTGAACTACGCTGCGCTGGCCACCGAAGTTGCGCGCACTCCCGGGCTGATGCGTTCCGACTGCAGCATGTCCGCGGTGCACCTGTATCTGGCCGATCACAAGGCCACCACGATCAACCGGGTGGTGGAGGCGGCCAAGGCCTTTAGAAGCGAGCATCCGCAGCCAGGGGTTGCGGTGCGCCTCGCTTCAGGCAACGCGGGGGTTCTGGCGGCCATCAACGAAGAAGTGGAGAAAAGCGAAACCCCGATGCTGCTGTATGTGTATGCCGCCATTGCCTTGCTGGTATTTGTCGTCTATCGCGACTGGCGAGCGGTGTTGATCTGCTGTCTGCCTCTGACCATTGGCACCTTCATTGGCTACTGGTTCATGAAGGAGCTGCAGATCGGCCTGACTATCGCCACCTTGCCGGTGATGGTGCTGGCAGTGGGAATCGGGGTCGATTACGCCTTCTACATCTACAACCGATTGCAGCTCCACCAAGCCTATGGTCAGCCCATCACCAAAGCCGTCGAGCATGCGTTGCTCGAGGTTGGCATGGCCACCATCTTTACCGCGATTACCCTGGCAATCGGCGTCGCTACCTGGGCGTTCTCCGACCTCAAGTTTCAGGCCGACATGGGCAAGCTGCTGGCCTTCATGTTCATCGTCAATATGGTCATGGCCATGACTGTGTTGCCGGCCTTTGCGGTCTGGCTGGAGCGGGTGTTCCCGCGCAGGCGCCCCGTGCGGATGATCGGCGTGCTCGTGCACTGAGGAGAGAATCATGCGTTATGGCTGTTTATTGATCGGTGTTTTGCTCGCCACAGTTGTGCTGCCGTTGTCTCTGCAAGCATCGCCGTTACCGGCCGTGCCGGCGGTGCAGTCGAGCATTGCCACACAGGCGACCATGCTGGATGCCGCATGGGCTGGAGAACGGCTGGTTGCCGTCGGCGATCACGGTATAGTGCTGCTGTCCGACGATCACGGGAAAAGCTTCCGCCAGGCCAGCTCGGTGCCGCTGTCCACACCGCTCACGGGGGTGTCTTTCGTCGACGCCAGCCACGGCTGGGCGGTTGGCCATTGGGGAGCGATTCTGGTGACTGCGGACGGTGGTGAATCCTGGCAGATCCAGCGCCTGTCCAGTGAAGAGGATCGTCCTCTGTTCGCGGTGCATTTCTTCAATACTCAGCAGGGTGTTGCAGTGGGTCTTTGGGCCCTGGTACTGATCACCGAAGATGGCGGGCTGACCTGGAAGGAGCAGCACCTGCAGGCGCCGCCAGGTTCAAAGAAGGCTGACCTCAACTTGATGGGGCTGTTTGCCGATCGCCAGGGCCAGCTTTATGCAACTGCTGAGCGCGGGCTGGTCCTGCGCTCCAATGATCAAGGACGAAGCTGGAAATACCTGAGTACCGGCTATGAAGGCACTCTTTGGTCCGGCGCGGTACTTGCCGATGGCAGCCTGCTGCTAGGGGGCCAGCGAGGGACGCTGTTGCAGGGTTCTGCCGAGGGCAAGGACTTCCGTAGATTGCCCACACAAAGCAAAGGCTCGGTCACCAGCGTGGTGGTTTCAGGTACTAAGGTGCTGGCAGTCGGGCTGGATGGGTTGATGCTGGTGAGTAACGATGCCGGCCACAGTTTCGCAGAAAGCCAGTCGGTTGAAGGGCTTTCTCTGACAGCGGCGCTACTCAGCCCGGAGGGTTCGCCGGTGCTGTTCTCGCGACGTGGCGTCGTGGCTGAACACCAGTAGCGGGAGGTCTCGCTAAAGGCTGGACGTTGCAAGTCTGCGTCCGGCCAGGGCAATTGGAAGAAGTTCGAGGGGAGGGGAGACACCTTCCCCTCGAACCCGCGGCATCAGTCAGAGCTTGAGATATTCCGCCAGGTCGGTGTAGTTATGTTGCCAGAGACCCGGGCTGCCATTGGGATACTGCGAGCGGAAACCGATGATCTTTTGCACGCGAGGAGACAGAGTCCTGACCACCTCCAGAGGAACGATCAGCGGGTAGGCTTCCTCGGGAGTGAGAATCGAAGCCTGCAGCGGAATCGTCAGCCCGCGGCGGTATTGGTCGGTTGTTAGGTTAGCCCCACCCCCGTGAACGACTTTTCCGCCAAACAGCACCGCGTCACCGGCTTTCAACTCGACCGGAATGGTCATCTCGGGCGACCCCACATCTTCGAAGTTATCCCAGTTCTGGCTTCCTGGAATCACCCGCGTAGCGCCATTTTCCTCAGTGAAGTCCGTCAGCGCCAACATCAGGTTGGTGATAGCGCGGGGTGCATTCTTGTTCATGGCAACGAATGGGTAATATTGGGCCATGTCTCGATGCAGCATTTGTGCTTTATTGCCGGGACCGATTTCTATCAGTTGAGCCGTTGTCAGCCACCAGTCGCCACACTCTTGCTCGAAAAGTACTCGTCCCATCTCGTGGAAGAGATCGTCATCGAGGATTTCCTCACGAAAGGTCTTGCTGTAGGTGATGAGGTTGGTCAGTCTCTTTGTTTGTTGGCCATGAAACTCTGCAATCAACTCATGTTCATGTTTGGAACCTGCATCCAGCGCAGCAAGCGGCGCTTCCAGTTCGTCGTTGATTCGTACCACTTGCTCGGCAGTCATGAAGTTTCGAATGATCACCGCTCCGGCCTGATCACTCAGCGAAACAATCTCCTGCGCTGAAGTCGATCTGCTTGCAACGGGCAAACTTGTGACGAAACCTTGTTGGCTAGACATTGAAAACTCCAAATAACAGGAACACTTCGGGTGCAGGCGAGTTCATTGGTAGTGACAAATCAGCGTGCATCACTGAACCCGCCCATGGTTACGATCGTTACTGCACCAAACGCAAAACTAACTTGGAGAAACATCGTGCCTCCTTATATTTTTTTGCTCAGGCAGTGAGTTCATGCTATTTTTTCCAGGGCTTTTAGCCAAGATACAAAGTGCACTTGTATTAGTTGTATTTTGGGTTGATTTGCACCTTGAATGGACAGTCTCCATCCCCCAGGGCAGGCGCTTCGGAGTCGTTCCCAAGCCCATGCGCAAGAGTTCGCCCGCAGTGGGCTTTCCGACCATAGATATCGGCAATTTATTGTGAGGAATCTTGAATGCTGCCTGTAACTCCAGCAGAAGAGCGTCGATTTGCATTCGAGGCACGTCGCTTGGCAATAGAAACGCTTGTAAAGATTTACCTTGAGCAAGTTTCGGTTTCAAGAGGGCTGGTTACAGTCTATCTACGCTTGATGTTTACCTTGTCACTTGGTGCTTTGGCTGGGGTGGTAACCCTGTATGGCGCCATACTCCGCTTTAGTGTTTCCGCCAGTCTTGACATGATCACTCTGTTAGAGGCAACAAGTGCTGTCATGGCACTTGGTGCACTTGTCACGTCCGCTTTGCTCTCGGCTCGAGCGCTGCAGCAAAGCGCTTTTGACGTAGCACCATTCTTGCGTGATCCATTCCCGAATGCCGGTTCCGTAATTGACTCTATCTTTCAGTCAAAAGAGCTCGACGAGCAGCAAATAGTCGATCGGTTGTATTTCGCCATCGGTAAAATTGTCGAGCATCAACCTGTTCTTAGAGTGAGCACGCGACTGACAACAGTCCTGCTGATTCTTGGTTTGCTGCTGACTGGGGTGTCATTTCTGATATGACACTTTTTGTTCAATGACATTTATCCAGCGAAGATAACGGTTAGGGGCAGGAGGAGGACAGCGCCTTGTGCCAAGATAGCCGTGCCATAAGAGCATGGCGCATCCGCATAGCGTCTTAGTAGCTGTTCACCAGCAGTTTCAGCGCTTGGCAGGCTGTCTCGGTCTCGGTCTCCAAGCGTTCGAGGTCAGCATGGGCAGACCAGGCAAGGAGCAAGCCATCGAAGAGATTGATCAGCAGGCGGCTGATGGTGGTTAACGCGGTCTGATCCAACCCATCGTCGGTCATCTTTCGAATGGCCTGCTGGGTCGCTTCAATGGAAACGGCATAAATCTTCGTCGCCATTTCCGGGTTGTTGCGCAGGTTCCAGAAGAACAGCTCGAACTGTGTGCTAGCCCGTTCGGGGTGCAAGGTGAACCACTTGACTAGTTGGCGCAACATTTCCCCAATCGATTCCGCTGTCGTGGAGCCTTTCGGCACGTACTGCAGTGATTGCTGCGGCATGCTGATCAAGGACTCGTAGACCGCACAGAACAACTCGTCCTTGGTGTGGAAAACATAATGCAGCGAGGCCAGCGGAGAATCTGCTGCCACCGCGATACGCCGTGTCGTGGCGTCGGCTATGCCGTACTCCGCGATCACCTTGATGGTGGCTTCAATAAAATCCTGTCTGCGCTCTTCAGCGCCTATCCGAGCCATTGAGCGTTCTCCTTTTTCGGTGTTGCCAGCAACCTTTGGTCCAGGGTTGACGGTGACGAATCCTATCGCAAGGTCATTCCCCAATCCATGAGGTGAGTCGATGCATTGCCGATGGCGAAAGTCAGCGCCCCCCCAGCCGGACATCGGAATTCACAGTTCTAACGGTGGTGCTGGAAAGGCATAAAAATCATAATCAAATGACTTGATCATATGACTACATTCGGTAAGTATAGAGTTCTCTCGCTGAGAGTGGAAGCAAGAGGGCGTTGCAGTGATAGGCAACATGGGGTGAGTCAGGCTGCCCCGGCTCACTGGATAGAACAATGACAAAACCAGACAGGTAGAAAGCAGATGGATACACGAAAACTCTCGACAGTCAGCAGCGATGCATCGGTCGAACAGGTGGTGGAGATCATCCTGCGTGACGGCGGGGTCATCATTTCCGATTTTGTCTCGCCCGCAACGCTGAAGTCCCTCACTGAAGAACTGGACGCCTACTTGGATGTCACGCCTTGCGGAATGGATCCCTATTTTGCCGGTACGCAAACCCGACGTGTCGGCCGCATCATCGGGCGAAGCGACACGGCCGTGGATGTGGCCCTGAGCCCATTGTTCATCGGGGCGGCGAGGAAAATCCTGCAGACACCTACCCATGTCTGGGTGGGTAGCGACCGCATCGAGATCGAGCCTGACATTCAACTCAGCATTACCCAAGCCATCCAGATTGGGCCGGGCCAAGGCCTGCAACCCCTGCACCGTGATGATGCCACTTCGTTATGGAGGCACCCCCAGTACGGACGTGAAGCCCGCCTGCAACTCATGCTGGCCATCTCGGATTTCACCGAAGAGAACGGGGCGACACGCGTCATTCCCGGTAGCCATCAATGGGATGACGAGCGCATGCCGACCCAGGAGGAGACCGTTGCCGCTGAAATGAAGGCAGGCTCCGCGCTGCTATGGATGGGGTCGGTCTATCACGGCGGTGGCGCCAATACCTCCTCGACTCCTCGTACCGGCCTGACAATGGCCTACGACCTGGCCTTCCTGCGCCTCGAAGAGAATCACTTCCTTTCCCTTCCCGTTGAGCGCGTTCGCCAGCTGCCGGCAGAGATGCAACGCCTGCTGGGCTGGAGTGTCAGCTCCACGCTGCTGGGCTGGGTGGAAGTCGATGGCCAGATGCGAGACCCGCACGAGCTCCTGGAGATGTCCACGTTCTCCGAGCCGGGAAAGGGCTTCTGACCATCCCGAGCAGCCATGAAGCGGCTCTATGTCGGGCCGAAGGCCTAGCTCTTTAACGCCTCTCGTGGCTGCTTTTCCAGGTCTCCCCCTTAGCTGTCGCCAAGGTACAAATTGCACAATTTCCCCCGATATCTTTGAGTGATGTGCACTTTCCATGACCAGTACGCCGTCCCTCTGGCCACGCCCCTCTGAAGCCGTTCGTGAGCTCATGCGCAAAGGCGCCGAGCTCGCACAGACGTTGCCACCGGAGTGGATTGAGCGCCTGAACCAGTCGCTTTTCTCTTCACCAGAAGATGCAAAACTATTGGAGGACCCGGTCATCCTGGCGGCGTGCCGGCGCGCCAATCGGGCAGAGTTACTGCACTGGGCGAGCGCCAATCTGCAGCGCCCTGGAGAGCCGGTTGAGCCCTACGTGTCTGCCGATATGGTGGACACGGCCAAGGAGCTGGCCCGCAGGGGGCTGTCTGAACTATTGATGAATGTCGCGAGGTCGGCGCAGAACACCGCTTGGGAACTTTGGATGAAGATGGCATTTAGCCTGACGCAGGATTCAGTGGTACTCGAGGAATTCCTGGAGGTCTCGTCGCACTCTATCTCGGAATTCATCGACAACAACATGCGTGTTGTGACCCAGATAATCCTGGAGGAAAAGAACGCCCTGACCCATGACGATCATATCGACAAACGTACGTTGGTCAGTCGTTTGCTCGATGGCAGAGATGTGGACACCGAACAGTTCGCTAGGCGACTGGGTTACAGCCTTTTCCAGAAGCACCATGCCTGTCTCGTCTGGAGTGAAATCCCGGATGCAGAAATCCAGCCCCTGGAGGATATGGCACGCACTCTAGCGCACCTTACTGGCACGGTAGCGCCACTGATCGTATTCGCGGCCCCGGCAACTCTATGGCTTTGGATGAGTGCGGCAAAACCGTTGGACCTGAATGCACTGCAAGGCGTCGCTCACCAGTTTCCAAAAAATCGTGCGGCAATCGGTTCCCCGGGGATGGGGGTAAATGGCTTCCGCCGGTCACACCTGGAGGCCTTGACCACCCAACGATTGCTGGGGCGCTTGGCAGGTGCTCCCGCCGTCGCCACGATTGATCAAGTCAGGATGGTTTCACTGATGACCCAGGACCTCCGCGCCGCCAGAGAGTTTGTCTTGAGCATGTTGGGGCGGCTGGCTACGGAGCCCATGGTTCTTCAGCATTCGTTGCACGCCTTCCTGGCCAACGGCTGCAACATCACCCAGACCGCCGAAGAACTTGGCATGCATCGCAACACGTTACTGCGTCGGCTGGAGCGAGCTCAGGATCTGTTGCCCGTGCAACTTGCCGACCATCGTATTCAAATCGCCGCGGCTCTTGAGCTGGTGATTTGGAGCACACCATTAAACGACGATACGGAATAGGCCGTTGGCGCTGCACAGGTGCCTGAGAAGTAGGCCAGGCAGTCTCCGGGGCTGAGTATTAAATTTCTGCCTGCTAAGGCGCAACCGAGGAAGTAACAGATGCCGTACTCAATTGAAACGAAAGTTGGCGAATTGCTGGACAATAGCAAGACAAGCCAAATTATTGAAAAGCACTTGCCTGGTATCAACAAGCATCCGCAAATCGCCATGGCCCGTGGCTTTGCCTTAGCGACCGCGGCGAAATACTCTGGCGGGCTGATCTCCAAGAAGTCGCTAGAGGATATTGATAGCGACCTTAGATCTCTGGTCGACTAGTTACAGGGGGTGCTCTGATTTACTCATATATGTAGAGTTACTCAGTGCAGTCCACATAACCTGACGAGTGTTTCTCAGGTGATAACTGGTTGGTCGTGGCAACCAGTGAGAGGCAACTCTTCGACGATAACTGCCTGCGTTGAAGGGCATTTAACGGCCAAGACAGGTGCCATGGATGACCGCTTTCGGCCAAAAAGCGGTCTTTCCAGCTTTGTGACATTAGGGCAGCGTCATTGAAGCGCACCGAACGCGCGTCGTAATCGCTTTGACGTCGGGCGGTTCTCCTTCAATCTAATCCGATCGTTTGCTGGTGCAGTTGCTGTGTCTGGTTGATGCTTGCAATAACCTAGTGATGATCGAGCACGATATGTGCGCATTGGCCCACTCCGATGGGGGCGGCGGCGTGCGGCCGCATGCAGGTGACGCGGGTGAGTGGAGTTGTGGTGACCGCAGCGCCTCGGCAGGTTGTAATGGCCCCAGGAAGCTATGCTGTGAGCACTATGGGCAAGTACATCAACAGCCTCGGAGAGACTCGCTTTCTGAGCAAAAAGGCTTGGGGATGGAGGCCGCGAGGTAACAGATGCTGGATCTAGAGCTCGCGTAAATTGCCTTGCGGTGTGTACCGTCCATAGGATGGGGCCCATTTTAGGACATGATTTTAGGACATGGAAGTGCCTACGGAGCCTGGGGCGGCTCATACTCATCTGACAATGCTTCCCAAGCTTGTTGCGCTGGCATGCTCATTTCAAGCCAAATCTGGGTCAGCAGCAGAGCTACGAAGCAGGCTAAGCCGACGTCCAGGCTCAGATCAGTGATGTCTATTAGCTTGAAAATGGATACCAGAATTCCGAACAGGTAGACCTCGAGCATGCCCCATTCGCGCAGATGGTGATAACTGCGGTAAAGCACCGCGCCGCTGCGGCGCGCCACCTTAAACCGCAGGCTCAATAACACCAATAACTGGCTCAGCGGCTTGAGCAGCGGAATCGCCATGCTGCTGAGCAGAACCACTACTGCTACCCCTGGCATGTCGCTTTTAAATCACTCCAGACCGTTTCGTTGCGGGTTTGGCTGAGCAGAGTGAGGTGCATGATCGGCGAGAAATCGGCCGAGAGGTAGAGCAGCAGGGCAATTAGCACCAATGCGAAGCAGCGGCGTTGCCATTGCTGGTGATGCGCGGCCAGCAGCGCAAGCAACTAATGCCTCTAAGGGAAGGGCCGCCAGATTGTTGAAGTTGGTATTAGGCATTTAATAGGGCCTGAGGGAGCCTAGTCTAGGTTTCCATCCGAATATGAGAGCCTGCGCCGTAAAGGAATATCTGCGGCAGGATATGGGCGGTGTTGGCGCTGGCTGCGCGACCTCGTTGCTCAGCATCGACCATGCCATACACCAGACTGATGAACATTTCGGTAAGAATCGATGCGGTGATATCAATACGTAGTACGCCTTGCTGCTGGCCACGGAGAAAGAAAGTATCCAAAGCATACAAGTAGGAGTACCAAGGCGCGGCGTTAGGGCTTTCATCGAGGAAATCGGGCCGATATTGAACTACTAAAAATGCTAGCAGTTCGCGGTGTGCCAGGTGCTCGTTGATTAAGCGCTCAAGGGCAGAGAGAAATTCATCTTGCTGCAAACGAGCATTGCCGATGATCTTCGTAAGTACCTCCTTAGCACGGCTTTCTAGTTTTTTCAAAAGGTTGTCCCGAGTGCCACAGAAGCGATGCAGAGTGGCTCTGCTCACCCCAACTACCTGCGCCAGTTCGGACATGGAAGCTCTTGGGTGATGAACTATCGCGGTGGTTAGCAGGCGTAACAGGCGCTCCTCCTGTGGGGACAAGGGAGTTGCCCTTTCTTGAGTGAACTTTCCAGATGCTTGCATAGGGCCGATTGGTTTCCGGAAGGATGAAGGCTGGGTCTTATTTTGATCATATGAATCAATATTGACTCAAAGTGGATTGAAAAGTACCATCCCGGCCGTTTTCAATCAAGCCTTAGGTGAGTCATGGGCAATTTTCGTGCAGTAAGAACGGCAGGGGCATTGGCAGTAGCCATCGCATTGGCAGGGTGTGGTCCGGCGAGCGAGCAGAGCCCTGTTGTGGAAACGGCGCGTCCTGTGGAAGTGCTGGCGGTGGTAAGCGAGCCTTTAGCACTTATTTCGGAATTGCCGGGGCGAGTTGAGCCAATGCGTGTAGCCGAGGTGCGGGCACGGGTGGCGGGGATCGTGCTGAAGAAGCGCTTCGAGGAAGGCGCCGACGTCAAGGCCGGCGATCTGTTGTTCCAGATCGATCCCGCGCCGCTCAAGGCAGCGGTGTCCCGTGCCGAGGGCGACCTGGCCCGGGCCCAGGCCGGGATGAAGGAGGCCCAGGCGCGGGTCAAACGCTATGAGACACTGGTGAAGATCGAAGCGGTCAGCCAGCAGGACTACGACAAAGCCAGTGCCGACTTGCACAGCGCCCAGGCAGCGATCCGCTCGGCCCAGGCAGACCTGGAAACCGCGCGCCTGAACCTGGGGTACACCTCGGTCATCGCGCCGATCTCTGGCCGAGTCGGACGTGCACTGGTAACCGAAGGCGCCCTGGTTGGCCAGGGCGAAGCGACCCTGATGGCGCGCATCCAGCAGTTGGACCCGATCTACGCAGATTTCACCCAGACCGCCGCCGATGCGTTGCGTCTACGTGAAGCCCTTAAGAATGGGACCTTGGCCACTGATCCGCAGCAGAGCCTGTCTGTAAGAATTGAAGGCACTTCGTATGAGCGTAGAGGGAAGCTGCTTTTCACAGATGTTGCGGTGGACCCTGGTACGGGTCAAGTGACTCTACGCGGTCAGTTTGATAACCGCGACGGTAATCTGCTGCCAGGTATGTATGTACGTGTCAACACTCCACAGGGGACCGATAGCCAGGCTGTTTTAGTGCCGCAGCGGGCTGTGCAACGTAGTCCGGATGGCAGTGCCTTCGTGTTGTTGATGGGCGACGACGGCCGTGCTCAGTCACGTCAAGTGCAGACCGGTGTTATGCAGGGAGCACGCTGGCAGATTCGTGATGGCTTGAAAGCCGGTGACCGGGTGATCACTAGTGGCTTGGCTGGCCTGCAGCCTGGAGCCAAGGTCGAGCCCAAGAGTGTCACTGCCACCCCCCCAGAGCCGCAGAAGTAAGGGCGTAGTTGCCGCGAGGATTTTTCGATGTCGAATTTTTTCATCAGGCGTCCTAACTTTGCTTGGGTGGTCGCGCTGTTTATCTCACTGTTCGGGTTGCTAGTTATCTCCAAGTTACCGGTGGCCCAATACCCTAACGTTGCACCACCGCAGATCACAGTTACAGCCACGTATCCGGGTGCTTCGGCAAAGGTACTGGTTGAGTCGGTGACCAGCATTCTTGAGGAGTCACTCAACGGCACTAAGGGTTTGCTCTATTTCGAATCGACCAACAACTCCAACGGTACCGCTGAGATCGTCGTTACATTTGAACCTGGTACCGATCCTGACCTGGCCCAGGTTGATGTGCAGAACCGCCTGAAGAAAGCCGAGGCGCGCATGCCCCAGGCCGTACTCACCCAGGGCTTGCAGGTCGAGCAGACCAGCGCCGGCTTCCTGTTGATCTACGCCCTGAATTACAAGGAAGGTGCCGAGCGCGGCGATACCATTGCTCTCGGTGATTACGCCGCGCGTAACATCAACAATGAACTGCGCCGCTTGCCCGGCGTTGGCAAGTTGCAGTTCTTCTCTTCTGAAGCGGCGATGCGGGTCTGGATCGATCCGCAGAAGCTGGTGGGCTATGGTCTGTCCATCGAAGACGTGAGCAGCGCCA
This sequence comes from Pseudomonas sp. KCJK8993, assembly GCF_046230915.1. Classification (NCBI taxonomy): domain Bacteria; kingdom Pseudomonadati; phylum Pseudomonadota; class Gammaproteobacteria; order Pseudomonadales; family Pseudomonadaceae; genus Pseudomonas; species Pseudomonas sp. KCJK8993. The sequence continues at coordinate 16,924 of NZ_JBJJLO010000076.1, read as the reverse complement.
TCCGTGGACAGAACGTGCAGGTTCCGGCCGGCGCCTTCGGCAGCACACCGGGCAACAGTGCCCAGGAATTGACTGCAACCTTGGCGGTCAAGGGGGTTCTGGACAATCCGCAGGAGTTTGGTGAGATTATCCTGCGGGCCAATCAGGACGGCTCCATGGTCAAGCTGGCCGACGTCGCACGTCTGGAGTTAGGCCAGGAAAATTACAACATTTCCTCACGTCTGGATGGTACTCCGGCAGTCGGTGGAGCGATTCAATTATCGCCGGGCGCCAACGCCATCCAGACCGCGACGCTGGTCAAGGAGCGCCTGGCCGAACTGTCGCAGTTTTTCCCTAGTGATGTGCAGTACTCCGTACCCTACGACACCTCGCGTTTCGTCGACGTGGCCATCGAGAAGGTGATCCACACCCTGATCGAAGCCATGGTCTTGGTGTTCCTGGTGATGTTCCTGTTCCTGCAGAACGTGCGCTATACCCTGATTCCATCCATCGTAGTGCCCGTGTGCCTGCTCGGTACCCTGGCCGTGATGTACCTGCTGGGCTTCTCGGTGAACATGATGACCATGTTCGGCATGGTGCTGGCCATCGGCATCCTGGTGGACGACGCCATCGTGGTGGTGGAGAACGTCGAGCGGATCATGGCCGAGGAGGGGCTGTCCCCGACCGACGCGACGATCAAGGCGATGAAGCAGGTATCCGGCGCCATCGTCGGTATCACCCTGGTACTGTCCGCGGTGTTCATGCCGCTGGCCTTCATGAGCGGTTCGGTGGGCGTCATCTACCAGCAGTTCTCGGTATCCCTGGCGATCTCGATCCTGTTCTCCGGCTTCCTGGCCCTGACCTTCACCCCGGCGCTGTGCGCCACGCTTCTCAAGCCGGTCCCCGAAGGGCATCACGAAAAACGTGGTTTCTTCGGTGCCTTCAACCGTGGTTTTACCCGCGTGACCGAGCGCTACTCGGTGCTCAACGGTGCGTTGGTCAAACGTGCCGGGCGTTTTATGCTGATCTACGGCGGTATTGTCGCTCTGCTCGGCTACAGTTACCTTCGATTACCGGAAGCTTTTGTGCCCACTGAAGATCTGGGTTACATGTTGGTTGATGTGCAACTGCCACCCGGCGCCAGCCGTGCGCGCACAAACGCCACCGGTGAACAGCTGGAAACCTATCTCAAGTCCCGTGAGGCCGTCTCCTCGGCATTCGTGATTTCGGGCTTCAGCTTTTCTGGTCAAGGTGATAATGCGGCGTTGGCTTTCCCGACATTTAGGGATTGGTCCGAACGCGATGCGCATCAATCGGCTATGGCTGAAGTAGCGGCACTGAACGAGCATTTCGCCATCTCCGACGACGGTACCGTCATGGCGGTCTCGCCACCACCGATCAATGGCTTGGGCAATTCCGGTGGTTTCGCCCTGCGCTTGATGGACCGTGGCGGTTTGGGCCGCGAGGCCTTGTTGCAGGCACGGGATACGCTGCTGGGCCAAATCAACGGCAACCCGAAATTCCTCTACGGGATGATGGAGGGCCTGTCCGAGGCACCGCAGTTGCGCCTGGTGATCGACCGCGAAAAAGCCCGGGCCCAAGGCGTCAACTTCGAGAGCATTAGCTCCACCCTGTCCTCGGCCTTCGGTTCCAACGTGGTCAATGACTTCACCAACGCCGGTCGCCAGCAACGGGTGGTGATCCAGGCCGAGCAGGGCGCGCGGATGACTCCGGAAAGCGTGCTCAAACTGTACGTGCCCAACAACAAGGGCGACCAGGTGCCGCTCAGCGCCTTCGTCAGCAGCAAGTGGGAAGAGGGGCCGGTGCAACTGGTGCGCTACAACGGCTATCCGTCGATCCGTATCGTCGGTGACGCAGGTCCAGGCTACAGCACTGGCCAGGCCATGGCCGAGCTGGAGCAACTGGCATCGCAACTGCCCAAGGGCATCGGCTACGAGTGGACCGGCCTGTCCTACCAGGAGAAGGTCTCTGCCGGCCAGGCATCGGGCTTGTTCGCCCTGGCGATCCTGGTGGTGTTCCTGTTGCTGGTGGCCCTCTACGAGAGCTGGTCGATCCCGCTGTCGGTGATGCTGATCGTACCGATCGGCGCGGTGGGTGCGGTACTGGCGGTAATGGTCGTGGGCATGCCCAACGACGTGTACTTCAAGGTCGGCCTGATTACCATCATTGGCCTGTCGGCGAAGAACGCGATCCTGATCGTCGAGTTCGCCAAGGAATTGTGGGAGAAGGGGTATAGCCTGCGTGATGCCGCTATCGAGGCCGCTCGCCTGCGCTTTCGCCCGATCATCATGACGTCCATGGCCTTCATCCTCGGCGTGGTCCCCCTGGCCATCGCCACCGGCGCCGGTGCGGCCAGCCAGCGCGCCATCGGTACCGGGGTGATCGGCGGGATGCTCAGCGCCACCTTACTGGGGGTGATTTTCGTGCCGATCTGTTTCGTCTGGTTGCTGTCGTTGCTGCGTACCAAGCGGCCTGCCACCGAACAGCCAGCCCTGACCCAGGAGTGATCAGCATGCGTACCCCCGCTTTTACCGTATCGGCACTGCTGATCGCCCTGGCCCTGGGTGGTTGCTCCATGGCTCCGACCTACGAGCGTCCGACAGCGCCCGTAGCAGACAGCTGGAGCGGCGCGTCCGCCCAGCAGGGGCGCCAGGCCAGCGAACTGGATTGGCAGAGCTTCATTGTCGATCCGCAGTTGCGCAAGCTGGTCGGTACCGCCCTGGACAATAACCGTTCGCTGCGCCAGACCCTGCTGGACATCGAACAGGCCCGAGCGCAGTACCGTATCCAGCGGGCCGATCGTATCCCGGGGCTGAGCGCGGGGGCCTCGGGCAACCGCCAGCGCCTGCCAGCGGACCTGTCCAGCGGTGGCCGGGCCGGCGTGGCCAGTACCTATCAGGTCGGCCTGTCGTTGCCGGAATACGAAGTCGACCTGTTCGGACGGGTCAAGAGCCTCAGCGATGCCGCATTGCAGCAGTACCTGGCCACCGAGGAGGCCGGGCGCTCGGCACGCATTGCACTGATCGCCGAGGTCACCCAGGCCTACCTGGCCCATGACGGCGCCCAGCGCCGCCTGGCCCTGACCCAGCAGACCCTGGTCAGTCGCGAATACTCCTTCGCCCTGATCAGCCGGCACCGTGCGGTAGGTAACGCCACCGCGCTGGACTACCAGGAAGCCCTGGGTCTGGTGGAACAGTCCCGGGCCGACGAGGAGGCCGCCCTGCGCCAGAAGCAACAGGCGTTCAATGCCCTGGTGCTGTTGCTGGGCACCGCCGATGCCGCCAAGTCGATTCCCGATAAGCCGTCGGAGCAGCCGCTACTGGTGCAAGACATCGCCGCGGGCTCACCGTCGTCGCTGATCGAGCGCCGTCCGGACATCCTCGCCGCCGAACATCGCCTGCAAGCGCGCAATGCCGATATCGGCGCTGCGCGGGCAGCGTTCTTCCCGCGGATCACCTTGACCGGCAGCTTCGGCACGTCCAGCGCGCAAATGTCCGGCCTGTTCGATGGCGGCTCGCGCTCCTGGAGCTTCATTCCGACCCTGTCGCTACCGATCTTCGATGGCGGGCGCAACCGCGCCGGGCTGAGCCTGGCCGAGGCGCGCAAGGACTCGGCGGTGGCGGCGTACGAGGGCACGATCCAGACCGCGTTCCGCGAAGTGGCGGACGCCCTGGCGGCCACCGATACCCTGCGCCGCGAGGAGCAGGCACGCCGGGCCTTGGCCAACACCAGCAACGAATCGCTGAAGCTGGCCAAGGCTCGTTATGAAGGCGGTATCGATAGCCACCTGCGTTACCTGGACGCCCAGCGCAACAACTTCGCCAACGAGACGGCGTTCATCGAAGTCAGCACTCAACGGCAGATCGCCCTGGTGGACCTGTTCCGCTCCCTGGGTGGTGGGTGGAAGGACAACCAGGACCAGCAACTGGCGCAACGCCAGGACCGCCCCTGAATGAGTGACCGCCGCCCGCCGGAGCAAGCCCGGCGGGCGACGCTCGAGGAAGGTAACGATGCGTGCAATCGATGCCGGCATCCAGGTCTGCGGCGAATGTCATCAACTCAATCCCATCGACGACCAGCAACCCGCGCGTTGCAGTCGTTGCCGGGCGCTCTTGCATGTGCGCCGCCCGGACAGCATCAGGCGGACCTGGGCCTTGCTGATCAGCGCCATGTTGCTCTACATCCCGGCCAACCTGCTGCCGATCATGACCGTCAGCATTTTCAGAGCATTGTCTACGCCAACCTGGCAGGTGAAATCGATGATCAGACTGACCGTATCATCGGCGCCATGCACGCAGCAGGGCCCAGCCGCCTCATCTTCGTCAATTCCCTGGGCATCTATGACGAAATTCCTGGCAAGTTCGGCGAGTGGAATCATCGTGAAATCGGCCAGTATCTTAGCCCATACCGGCGGTCGGCCGACCTGATCGAAGCCAGCGACCTGGACTACACCATTCTGCGTGCGGCCTGGCTCAGCGACCATGATGAACTAGATTACGAGACCACCGGCCGGCATGAGCCTTTCCGTGGTACCGAGATTTCGCGCAAGAGTGTCGCGGCGCTGATCGTCCATATTATCGAGACGCCCAACTGGTTGTTGCGTGACAACGTAGGTGTCAACAAGCCGGGAAGCGACGGCGACAAGCCCGCGTTCATGTAAATCACTGCCCCTGTGCATACGAACCAAGCGGAGAATCCCATGAGCGATATCACAATCAAGCACCTTCGATACCAGAATCTGGGCTGGGAAACCGCGGCAGACCTGTACCTGCCACCAGGTTTCGACGCCTCCAAGCAATACCCGGCGATTGTCAGCTCCCACCCGATCGGCAGTTGCAAAGAACAGACCTCGGGCAATGTCTACGGCGCGGGCCTGGCCAGGGAGGGCTTCGTAGTGATTGCCTTCGATGCCAGCTTCCAGGGCGCGAGTGGCGGTGAGCCGCGCTTTGTCGAAGCCCCGTCGATCCGTGTGTCCGATATCCGTTTTGTCATCGACTATTTGGTCACATTGCCCTATGTCGACCCTGCGCGGATAGGTGCTATCGGCATCTGCGGTGGGGGCGCTTATACCGTGCACGCTGCTATCACCGACCACCGGATCAAAGCGCTGGTCTCGATCACCGGGGGCAACTTCGGGCGTCTGATCCGAAGGCTTCAGCAATTTCGATCCGGTCGCAGCTCTTCAGGCCATGGCTGCCCAGCGCACCGCTGAAGCTCAGGGAGGCGTCCGGCATGTCATCAACTATCTGCCAGCTTCGGTCGAGGAGGGACGCAATGCGGGCATCACCGATATCGATGTGCTCGAAGCGACCGATTACTACAAGACTGCGCGTGGACAACAGCCCAACGGCGCCACCAGTGGCCTGTTTTCGTTCAACAGCGCCGCATTCGGCTGGGATGCGTTCCTGCATGCCGAGGTGCTGTTGACCCAGCCGCTGCTGTTGGTCATCGGTGATAAGACGGGCGCTTATGGGGCCTACCGGGATGGCTGGGAAATCTACGGTCGGGCAGCCTCGGCCGATAAGCAGATTTACGTTGCTGAAGGCTGGTCGCATTACGACTTGTATAACAAACCTGAGCCCTTGGCACAGGCCATGCCGTTCCTGCGCAAGCATTTGCAGTAAAGCTAGGCGGACCAGCGCGCAGGCTTATTTTGCCGATTTAGGCAAAAATATTTCCCCCTTCCTATAGCGCAGTATCGAAGCAGCCTTGCTCAGTTTGAGCTGCGTAGGAAAGGCTTACCAAAAATCCAACAGATCAAGCAAGTCTCCAGTCGGAATAGGCAAAGTAGACTTGCCCTTCGTCCTTATACTGATTTCAATATTTCAGCGTCTGGCGGTTACCGCCAGAGGAGCGATCCAGGATGGTTGGTCTGAGTCGCGATGCCCTCGATCGAGCTGACAATCGTGTTTATCTTCTGCAGGCTGCCCTGTAGTGATTCATGCTGAAGCGCTTGCAGTCGTCGAAGCTCGGACTCTTCGTACTCATCTTGCGCATCAACCAGCGACCCCACCACACGTAGAAGTACACCGCTGCTGTTGCGCTGGGCCAGACCTCGTGCGCGAAACCATCGGTAATCACCATTTTTCAATTTCAGTCGATAAAACAGGTCGAGTGGGGCGGACACATTGAGATCCGCCATGTAAGCAGCAAATGTCTCGAAGCTGTTTTGCTGGTCATCCGGATGCAGACGGGATGCTCAGCTCTCCAGCCGTTCGGGAAACTCCTCAACGTTTTCGAAACCCAGCAGACCAATGAACTGAGGTGACCACCACAACGTGTTTCTGGGATTGAGGAGGTCACCTTCCACTACCTGCATCTCCCAGAGGGCGTCACGGATGACTTCAAGCGAAAGCTCGAAGCGCAGCTCGCTGGCCGCCAGCGCAACACAGATCACATGGGATGAAAGCGATGAGACATTGCTTGCGCCCAGGTAGCCTTTGAGCCGCGCGTACTCATCCATTCTGGTGCGGATACGGCATTCAAACACTTGGGACAGGCTGCCCACCTTGCCGTAAACCAAGGCTTCTACAGCGGCGCAATCATCCGGGTGTACCCGGGCAAAGAGCTCACTTAAACGGGCTGGCGCATGAGGTTGTAGAAGCTCGGTGAGTGAGGCCGACAACGATATCGAGGTATTTGAACTCAGTCTGCCTGGCCCAAGCGATTCCCAGAAGTACTCCGCCGAGCAGGAGGTCAGCAGTTCAAAACGGGTTCTATCGCGATAGCCCCCAAAGCGAGTGCGGCAAGCCAGTGTTTGCGGAGCATGCGGCATTAATGACATGAAGCAGTGTCTTCCTGACCGCCCGCGTGGTGGAAAAGAGGAGCATCGGACTACCTCGGTTGTCACTGGACGATCAGCACCGCACCAAGAGACTTTACATTGTGTATAATTTTATACGATGAACGTATTAAAAATTAGATTCTTAATCTATAAGATCGGATAAGATTTAATTATCAGACCTAATGGGGCGGAGGGCAGGGCATGGCGGTAGGCGTACCAGAAACTGACGTTTTCGCGGCGGCGGACGCGGTGCTGGCCCGTGGTGAGCGGCCGACGGTGGAGCGCGTGCGCCTGGCGCTCGGCCGCGGCAGCCCGGCGCGGGTCGGCGCGCTGCTCGATCAGTGGTGGGAACAGCTGGCCGGGCGCCTGCGCGGCGAAACCCGGCTACCCGGATTGCCGGCGGAGGTGGCGCAGGCCTTCGTTGCTATTTGGCAGCAGGCGACCACCTTGGCCCAGGGCGTGGCGGAGCAGGCGTTGGCCGGCCAGCGTCAAGTGCTATTAGAAGAGCGCGAGGCGCTGGCCGAGCTGGAGGCTCGCGCGCGTCTGGAAGTCGCACAGGCCCGTCAGCAGACGGTGGAAGCTGTGGCAGCGAGGCAGGGCGCAGAAGTCCGTCTGGCTGACTTGGAACAGTTACTGACCCAACGCCAGGCCCAGATCGACGACCTGCGCAACCAGCGCGATGAACTGCAAGCGCAGCGTGACGAGGCGCGTACGCAATTGACCGAAGTCGACCATCTGTTGCAGGAAAGCCGTAAGCAGGCTGAGCAAGCGCGTAGCGAGCAGCAGCGCTACACCCGCGACGTCGAAGACCGCGCCTATCGCGAGATCGATCGAGCCCGGGAGGAGAGCAAAGCACTGGGCGCACAACTTAAGGACGCCCAAGGCCGGCTCAGCATTGCCCAGCGCGGCATGGAGGAGCATCAGCTTGTCCTAACAGACACCCGTGACCAGTTGCAGGCGGCACGTAGCCAGGGGCAATTGCTCGGCGCGCAGTTGACGCAGGTCCAGCAACGCGCTAGCGAGGCGGGTGAATACATCAGTCGCCTAGAGGCCGCCTTGCAGGCTGCCCGAGAGGATTTGGCCGAAGCTCGTGAACGTGCGGTGGCGGCCGAAGCCCGAATTGAGGTGCTGGCCAGTCGCCCGCGGCGTTCAACTAACAAGCGCAACTGAGCGTCGACGCTTTGTACTTGGACCGACGCGGCTACATCCTGTAGTGTGAAACGTAGTGGGAGGAATGAGCCATGAATCAGGGGGCACCCCAAGCAGCGGCGCTATCGACCGCCGAGTTAATCGACTACCTTTGTACCGCGAACGGCGCACCCTACTCAGTTGAGCGCTACGTCGAGATTTTTGGCCTCAGACCTGTCGTGCTTGCTGACCAGGTCGCAGTCTATCGTCGCAGCCAACCAGATGCGGCTAGAACATCAGATGTCGAAGCGGCGCAGCGGTTTATCGCAGATGCCCTTCGGGTGGTCTTGGCGGTAGCCGAGAACGGGATTGCCATCCAGCCGGCGATCACTTGGTTTCGCTTCGAGCCATTACCAACCTTCGACCAGCAGACTGCGGAGCAGTTGGTCAGTCAGGGACAAGTCGATCAGGTGTTGCAGTTTCTGGCCTCTTGGCAGGCCGGGAGCCAGGGATGAGTAGCGATACCCAACGGCAGGTCAGTCCGCAATCGACTTTTTACGCATGCTATGACACCGTCCTGCGCGCCGTGGATGCACGTTATGACGTCCGCGGCTATGTGCTGACAGAGATGGTGAAGGCGTGCCTCGCGCACCGCGCTACGCTGCCTGCGGCGCAGCGGGTATATTTCGCGCAGTATGCTCCCAGGGAAGCGGCGGCCTACTTGGAAAGACTTACGGCCATGTTGCTGTTTGGTCCCAAGGGGCGTTTTTCGCCGCAAGAGTACCGCTACTGATGAGCAGCCGAATCAAGCTGCCGTCCGCGTTGCTCGATGGGCTGGGATGGGACGTTGGGGAGGAGTTGATCCTTGAGTACGTCGAGGGTGTTTTCTCCTTGAAGCGCAAGCTCTCGCCTAGTGAGTCAAGCGACAAGATTTGCCCATCGTGGACATTTTTGATGTGAACCACCTGACTGGCCTGTGGAAGCTGTTGACGGGCAACTGTCTCCTCTTGTGAAGACCCCAGATTAATACCGTGACCCCGTTTACCTGCAGACACCGGGATTGGGCAAGCAACGATCAAAGATACTGCTAGGGTGCGCTCATGAAATTCCGGTCGAGATGGCCAGCTCCGACTGCTGTTCAGCGTCGCCCCAAATCCGACTCAGCCGAGAACAATACGTTGATCACGAGCAGTTTCTCTAGGTCTCGCGTGGGATGCAGTGAATAGCGGACGTCGTTTTCCACTTTGAAGAGCAGGCCTGCTACACCAGCCTTGTCCTGCACTACGCACACCTCCAGCAACGGCTCCATCAGCCATTTGGAGTGTCCGTTGAGATGGGCAGGGGTTACGATTTGCACCTGTTCGACCCATGCGTGTTTCGACTGGTTTTCGATAATCCACGCCAAGTCATGTGCGTACTGGAGCAGCAGCGTGCTGGCTGTCACCTCACGCTTATCCCGCCGAGCAATTTGCACGTAGAACCACGGCCATTGAAGGTCCTGTTCGACAGCCGCCCACAACTGGGCCGGGTAGTAATCGAACCGCGGATCCAGGTGCATCTCAAGATGACGATAGGTAATAAACATGATTGAGCCTCGAAATGAATCCTATAGATTGTAGCCCTATAGTGTTCAAGCGGGCTTCATCGTTCCTTTTGCGGATTTGGCAAAATGGAACTGAATACGGCCTTTGGCCTTGCCCTCAAGCAGCTACGCAAGCATCGGGAACTGACCCAGGAGGACTTTTCGACGGTCAGTAGCCGCACCTACTTGAGTACGCTGGAAAGAGGGCAAAAAGGCCCGACGATTCAAAAGCTCGAGCAGTTAGCGGACGTATTGGAGGTTCATCCCGCCACAGTGCTGATTGCGGCCTACCTTTTTAAAGAGCCGCACCGCGATAGCCAAGCGCTTCTCGCTCGCTTGGAAGGCGAGTTACAAGCATTGGGATTTACTACCGAAACGGGTGAAACTCACCAGTAAGATATGGATTCTACCGCCACGCAGGCAATCGTTGCTTTAACCCGCGCTGGAAAAGGGCGGTCATGTGCGATGCGTGAAAGCATGGGCGCTATCAAGTGGGCATGGGCCAGTCTGCTCAGACCCACTTCGCAATGGATCTGGTGCGCAACAGCTTCCCATCATGCTCTGGGCGCGTGGTCGCCTGGACGTGCGGTAAGATCATTTTTTTTGCTCTCCGCTCAGGGGTCAATCGCTGACTGCTGTGGCGATATCCACGCCCGCTTCGGCGCATACCAGTTGATCCTTAAACCTGCTAGATCCCCATCGTCTCGTGCACTGCGGTCGTGCTTCAAGACCTGTACGATCATGCCTTAGGCCATGAGCATGCCTGACGCGGTATGGTGACGTTAGGGCTTACTCGGGTTTTATTGAAAGGTGCCTTTATCCCAGAAGACTGCTTCGTCGTTGGTCGAAGTTTAGTCAAAGCACCACAATCTCATCAGCTTTCAACCAGCCAGCACTGATGACACTTGCCTTGGCAACCTCTGGCTGAGCGGTATAGACCACGATGGCCAGACTTTCCTCAGCGCGGCTGCACGTGACCAGTCGGATATATCAGGGCTGTCGCCCGGATCAAGGTGGCGGTTGTAGTAAGCGCGTAATTGTTCTGTCAGTCGTTTCCCAGAGCCACCTCTGCCTTCAGTGACAGACTCTTCCGCGCTATCTCCAAAGCCCCGCTGGGCGTTGATTTCGTGCACGCGTATCAGGTCAGTCAGCGGGTTGGCCCCCAGCGGCACCGCAGTCGCGGACAGTGGTTGCAGATTGGCATGGCGCGTTTTGGTATCTGGCGCATCGAGCTTCGATGGGTCTAGGCGATACCAACAAACAGTGAACATCGCTCCCAGGCGCCTGTTGAGGTAATCGTGAAGACTTTGCGGCCAAAGGGGCAGGGTAGGCGGAGTCTTTCCTTCCTCGGTCTGCTTTGCTATCTCCTGCTGCAGCATCTTCACGCGGGTTCGCTCCTTCCGGTAGTCGGTAAAGAGCTTGGCCATGTCCTTTGGCTCGAGTCGGAAGCGCATTCCCACATGACCGCCTTTCCAGGCGAAATTAGGGATAAGGTCACGGATGTAGTGCAATTCGCCTTGCGAAGCTTCCACCCAGAGATCGAGGGTGGGTAACCAGTGGGACCACTCATTAGCCGTGGGTGGCTCAAGGGTTTCATCCGAAGCCTCCCAATCGGCGCCAATGGCGTCAATAACTGCAAGGTGGGAAAGCGTCAGATCCTGGAGACGGAATACCGTCGCTTTTGAAAGCAGGAACTTGCGTAGCGCTAACATAGCGGATGACTTACCGCTGTTGTTAGCGCCGACCAGCAGGGTAGTGGTGCTTGCCAAGTCGATTCGAACAGGCATGAGCTTGCGGAGGTCGCGATCTCCAGGTACTAGATCTGCCTAACCTCTTCCTTGTAGTGGCTCAGGGCAGGTTGTTGGGGATGGAGATCGGGATCTCTAGCTGAGCGCTTGCAGGACTCCAACACCAATGACGGCCTTTTGTCACCATTACTATCCGAAATGCGCTCACACCATCTGCCGCGCTCATCGAGGATGAACTGATTGAGTACGCCGGAGCTTGCGGATGAATCAATCTACCACTGCTTAGCCAGTTACCGACCCATGGTTCATCCTGCATAGTACCTACCGTAAACGTAGGCAGGGCTGAGACTGCCGAGGCCATGTTGAAGATCAAGAGGCGACCTCTTCAGAGTATCCAACTTTGCACCGGTGTCTCTGAACCACCGAAGTGAAAGTGATTTTATTACCTGCAAATCAGGTTCATTGAGGCCTGTTATTGATAAGGCTCGATGAACTTCAATCAGGGCAGCCTTGACGATTCCATTTATTTGGCGAATACAGATGCCGGAGCGGCCATGTAAAGCCTCTAAGAGCGGCAACCTTTCATCTGCCTCGGGCAAAGGAGGAAGTCCCCTGCTGACGCGATAGCGTTTTAGGTATGGGAGAAAACTAGACGGAACTGGAACTTTTTGAGGAGGGGCTCGATTAAAATGCATAAACCACCACTTCCCGTCAGCAAAACTGAAAACATTCATTAGTGGGTATCTATTGTTATTAATTGCCAGGTCTGACGGTCGCAGATAGAGATGCAAAGCCGCTGCTATGGCAAAAAGGGCGCGCTCGCCATCAGACGATAGAGAAGCCTGTCGCTTTAACTCGGAAAGAACCACTTTCAGGAGATCGCGATCAACTAGGCTTCTAGGTGGCTGGCCTCTCGAAAAGGGGCGCCCGTGCTGCGGTTTAAACCCCTTAATAGGGTTCGCCGTCGATAACCCCTCAAGATGTAGAAAGCTAAAAAAAGAGCTGCAAATGCTTTGAATCTGCCTCAGCGATCCATTGTGAGGGGCATTGATTTTGTTTAGCCCCCGCGAGTCCATTGGTCGCCAACTTTCATTAACAATCCATTCTCCCTCATCGTCAATAAATCGTGCTTTGGGGGCATTGCCTAGCCAAGCAGGAGGCGGCTTTTCGCAGAAGGTAAGAAATTTTCTAAAATCTTGAGAAGTAAGTACTGATGAAGCCTTGCCAGCATAAATCCAACTCCATAAAAGTAAGCGCTCAATAAAGCCACGGTAATTGCCGAAGGTTCCCTGCGATCGATTGTGCTGGGATAGAAATAGCCTAGCGTTGCTGAAGTCCTTGAAAGCGTCAAATCCTTTAAAAACGCTAATATAGGATCGTACGCTGGGGTACGTTCGAAAATATTCGTCGTCAGACCAGACCATACATTCTGGCCCAGCGAACAGGGGCTGAAGGATGTATTCTTGTGACATAGGCCACCCAACGTACATTTGGTCCGTGATTGGATGAGTGTAGCAAAAGCATTTGAGTATCTTTTTTTGACTTCTCATTTTACCGTTGCGCAGTATCCTTTTTTAGCTTGCATATGACGTTAATGAACGCCTAGCTTCGCAGCTGTAGATAGCTAACCAGTTGATAACTATGGATTGTTTTTTGTCAGTCAACCGATTCTTTTTTTGGCAGGAGCCACAGTTTTGCGTCCTCATTTTTCCGCATTTCGCAGGTTTAGTTTTGAGCGCTGTAGTCATCGAGGAGAACCCAGCCGGTCAGGGCCTTACTTACGAAACACTCATAATTTAACATAATATACATTATGCGTATTCATATATTGGATGTCAGGGGTCAGTGCAGGCCAGATTTGCCGAGCCTGCTTGCCTTCCAGATTCCATGCCCCTAGGTGAAACGCCTGGCGATGCCAGGCGTTTGATCAAGCAAACAGATCACGTGCTGCATCGTCCCGCTGGTGACCGCCTTCGGACCTGCCGTTGCCAGCCTGCAGTGGAAACCCCGATCTGCAATATCCTTGCTTGGCCTCGAAAGCGAACACCGCATGAGGAAAATCGTTGATCAGCAAGACCGCCTTGCAGTGAGCGACGGTCCAGTCGATTTTCGCCATCGATGGCTTGTGGCTCTCACTGACATCGGCGGCATTCAACAAAGGAACCTTCCTCGCCAGGAACGTCCGGCACCAAGGCGTGGCTTACCTTCAATTCGCTTTCAGCTGCCAGATAAAGTGAAACTTCTGGCCAGGCGTGAAGTAACCGCCAGGATGGTCACGTCGTTTTCCCGCAGATTTTGTGGAACTGGTTCACATTGGAAACTGCAGTGCTTAATGCTGTTATTTTATATTTGTAGTAATTGATTGCATTTGCCTGGGCTTGCCCAACTTGGCCAAAATACTCTTCCCAAGCATTACTATGAGTCAGCAAATCAGCGAGCATGGTGCTCAGTCCGCTTGCCGTCCAGTGCTCCTTATAGCCCTTATCCGCACCCGGGGCCGGACTGACATGTTTGACATAACTCTCCACTGAATATTTATTCTCGTAGGCCATGAACAGTGTATACACTGTTCCGACTGACGATTTGTACCAAGGAATAACGACAAAGTGATGAATCGCTGAACCCGCAACAAGAAAGTGCCAAACAGCTGTTTGTGAGTTATCACCTCGAAATAACAGCGCCTGTTCAATTTGGTATTTCATTTTCGAATCATTCTTGATGACATCATCTCCAACGTCATCTTGCACCTTCCCGTAGACGGCGCAACTCATTTGAGCGGGTACTGCAGGACAATCCTTCAAACCCATGAGTATTGGATTACCCGTTATTGCATCAACCAGATCTTTCCCTGTCATGTTTCTTGGCTCCTGCCCAAGTAGTTAACACCTATTGTGAAATTGCTTGGAGAGGATAGCGTTGATCCGATCTTTATCAAGTTCATCCACAGAAAGACTGAACTGGATTGTCCCAGCTTGAATAACGCTCCCCATGGGGAATCCAGGCTTTTGCCTGCTTGTCAATAGCTCCCTTGAGCGACTGTGCGGCGGGCACCGCGATGGTAGCCTTTCATGGCGCCACCCTGCGCGCCTGCCTGATCTGTTCAGATTCTTGTCAAGGCAGGTCAGGCTAATGCCTAAGCCTCATGTCAGATAACTGAAAGGAATCGAACATGAAAAACTTCATAACTGTTATCGCCATATCTGCGACCCTTGCCTTCACCGCAAGTGTCGCGAACGCTTCCGTGCATCCGACTACTATCAAGCCTCCCCAGACCGTCAACCAAGTGACAGCTTCTGCCAAAACCCCTTTCGGGAGCCAACAAGCAACCGGCGAAATCAAGCTGGCTAGTTTGGCCAGGAGTTGTTCCGATGAACGATATTCCTGGTGGGAATACAGCGGCTGGGAAATTGTCGGCTGCCTTGTAAGCGGTCAATGGTAATTATCAGAGTGCTCTGGTGCGTGACCTGTAGGGTGAGCACGCACCAGAGTTTGTTATAGGCTCCGAGGAATCAGCGCACTCAATACCTCTTCATTACACGTCATGCACTAATAGAAAATTCTATATTCGCTATCAATCTAACCATTCCTGAACTTTCTTCTCTCATCCTTCTTGTATTTCACGGCTCAGCCAACTGATCAGGCGTGCCCTACCCGCGCCAACTGCCTTTAGTCCATTGCTGTCCCAGTAATGCGCGCCGCAGGTTCCTAGCCTGGCAATGTCCCTTACCAAGGGGCATTTTCCTACCCTTCCCTAAGCTCCAACACCTTGATTCACCTACGGTTTCTCTCATGCTGCCGCGAAGCGGCTAAAAATGACCAAAAAGACGGGGATTATCGGGACAACGACCGACCGGTCACATATGCCGATGCCTGTCGGCAACCTATAGTGCAGCCGCGGCAAATTGGAAGGAGTCCAGTTGCCGGCACAGCTATCGAATCATGGACAGGAGCTCCAGATGTACCCGATCAAGGATGACGCCCATTGCCAGTACAGCGGGGTTGATACGCAACCCAGCCAGCTGTCGCTGACCGCCCTCACCTCTTGCCTGCGTCTTTCACGACGCGATGGCGGCCGTTAGCCCAACACTTCAAGCGTCTATCCACGAGCCGTGACATGCCCGAGGCAGTCACCGCCTTCACGTGCCTCGAACAAAGCCAACCTGGTGTGCAATGACCACGACAAGCTATCTGGAAACGCCTGTTTCCATGCCCTTGAACATCGACTACAAAGCCGATGCATTTGAATTTCGCCCCGGCACCCTCGCAGACATCGACGACCTTGCCGAGCTGTTCCAGTCCATCTATGGGCACACGACCCATCCGTGCCAGAGCCCGGTGTATATCCGCAACGCGATGAGCTCCGATCAGCAACGTTGGTTCGTCGTTCAGAACCAGTCCGCGCTGCTGGGCTGCGTCTGTATCACCCGGCGCCCCTGGAACCAGTCCTGGGAGGTTGGCCATGGCGTGATCCATCCGGATGCGCGCCGCGGCGGTGCGATCTCGAACCTGATCAGGCTCTGCCTGGAAGATCATCGACCCGACGCCATGGAGCTGGGCTACTACACCCCTCGCAATGTCGCCATCCATTCAGTGATGGGCAAGATCAAGCCGGCAGTGCTGGTTGGCCATGACGGTGGCCCGAACAAGGTCGACGGCATCCGCGAATATCACCTGACCGCCATCCACCCGCCGGCCCGGGACGGTTTCGTCCATATTGCCCCGTGGTATGCCAGATCCTCGGGTAACGATTTCATCAGCCAATACCTGTATGGCCAGTTGCAACTGGATCCGGTGCTGGGCGCCTATCCGAACACCTACCTCAGTGGCGCGCCGGGGACCGAGCGCCACGGCCAACTGCTCTACACCCAGGATCATGAGGCCAATGCGCTGATGGTGTCCGGGCAATTGGGCGGTTATCCCTCCGAGCGCGAGGTGCTGCAGCAGCTCGAGACACTTGTGCAAGCACACAAGGATGTCGAGTACGTGAGCGTTCATGTGCTGGCCGACAAGCTGGAGCTGCTCGGCGGCCTGATGCGGCTGGGTTATGCGATGACCGCCTACTTGCCGGCCTGGCACCTGCAAGGGGGGGCCCGCTACGACTGCATCCACCTGGTATGGCACAAGTTCGAACAGGCTCCGCGCAGCCACGGCTTCGATGAAGAGGTCGCCTTCTTCGACCAGGCCTACGCCAGGCTGGGCGACAACCTGTGCAGCATCCGCCCCGGCCACGCTCCGCGTATCGACAGCTAATCCATCGAGACCCGCATCCCATCGGATGATTATTGGAGAGTCAAGCAAGTGACAAAAGAACAATGGCTTAACGTCCGTAAACAGATTCCCGACGGGGCCAAGGAGCCCTGGACCGTGATGCTGTGGGTTGCCGACATGCTGGTCCTGGTACTGGCCTGGAACCTCTGGCTCAGTTCATCCACCGGGCTGCAGTTGCTCGGCCTGGTGCTGGCCGGCGTCGCCACCCTGCAGATCTACTTGATCCTGCATGAGGCCCTGCATGGCGCAATTTCGGAAAACCGCCGAGTCAACAACTTCATCGGGCACTGCAACGGCTGGCTGATCGCCTTGCCCTTCCTGGTCCGCCGCCGCTTCCACACGGCCCACCACACCTGGACTTCCCACCCGCTCAACGACCCGGAAAACCGCGGCATGATCGAGAAGTTCTCGGTC
>NZ_JBJJLO010000075.1:0-32934 GCF_046230915.1 Pseudomonas sp. KCJK8993 | reverse complement strand
AAATAGCGGCCTATTTAATAAAAACATCAAGAAAGAACAATAAAGTCGAACTTTTATGCGGGCGTTTTCCCAACGCACCTTAGAGGAAGCTTATCGATGACAGACGCCCCAAAGTTTCATCGCCGGACTTTTTTGCAAGGCAGTGCACAGGCTGCGGTGCTGGCCGGAATGTCCGGGCTTTTTCCCGAAACCATACGACGCGCACTGGCCATTGAGCCGGATGTGCGCAGCGGCACCCTGCAGGATGTCGACCATGTGGTCATCCTGATGCAGGAAAACCGCTCGTTCGATCATTACTTCGGCCACCTCAATGGCGTTCGTGGGTTCAACGACCCCCGGGTTCTCAAGCGCGCCGATGGCAAGTCGGTGATGCATCAAACCTATAAAACCACCGAATACCTGCCTTATCACTTCGATACCAAGAACGTGCACGCCCAATGGTTAGGCTCGCAAAACCACGAGTGGTCGGCGTTTCACGGGACCTGGAACGAAGGCCGCAACGACCGCTGGACGGCGATCCAGGACTACACCGCCATGGGCCATTTCAAACGGGATGACATCCCTTACTACTATGCCCTGGCAGACGCCTTTACCCTGGGCGAGGCCTATCACCAATCGATCATGGGCCCCACCAACCCCAATCGCCTGTATCACATGACCGGACGCACCGCGCCTACCGGCGACGGCAAGAATGTCCAATACACCAACAGCATGGGTGACGGCACCACCGGCGCCAGTGGTTCCGTGGACTGGACCACCTACCCCGAACGCCTGAGCGAAGCCAATATCGATTGGCGAATTTACCAGGAAGGCGGCTACCAGTCCTCTTCACTCTGGTGGCTCTACCTCGATCTCAAATGGAAGTGGCTCATACAGGAGGACAACAATTACGACTGCAATGCCCTGGCCTGGTTCAAACGCTTCAAAGAGTCAAAACCCGACTCCGATTTGTGGCAACGAGCCATGGTCGCTCGCGGAGTGACCAAGTTGCGCGAAGACGTGCAAAACAACACCTTGCCACAAGTGTCGTGGATCGTGCCGCCGTACTGTTATTCGGAACACCCTTGGTGGGGTCCCTCCTTCGGTGAATACTACGTGTCGAAGATTCTCGAAGCCCTGACCAGCAACCCCAAGGTCTGGGCCAGGACCGTGTTCATCATCAACTACGATGAAGGCGACGGTTATTTCGACCATGTGTCCGCTGCCGTACCGCCATGGAAACCGGGCACCGGCCTTTCGGCCGTCGACACCCAAGGTGAAATCGAAAGCGCCACCCAGTTGCCCATTGGCTTGGGTCCACGCGTGCCGGTATTGGCGATCTCGCCATGGTCCCGGGGTGGAAAGGTCAGTGCCGAAGTCTTCGATCACACCTCTGTGCTCAGATTCCTCGAAAAACGCTTCGGCGTTACCGCGGACAATATTTCCCCCTGGCGCCGGGCGGTTTGCGGTGACTTGACCTCGCTTTTCGACTTCACCGGGAAAACCGATAGCAGCGTGCCCGCCAACCTGACCAACCTGACTGAAACCAAGGCCCGTCAGGATGACGCCTACTACAAGCAGTACTATCGCTCCTACCCTTATTACACCAACCCGACGACCTTGCCGGGCCAGGAAACCGGCCAGCGTGACGCGCTGGCCGTGCCCTACCAGCTGCATGCCGAGGTCAGTTTCGCCGCCAGCGATGGCAGCTTGCTGCTCAACTTGAGAAACGACGGCATGGTCTTGCCGGAAAACCCATACGGACGTTCGGCGGCAGTCTTTCAGGTGCACTCCACCGAACGGGGCGCCCCGGCGTTCTATACGGTGACCAGCTACGATATCCATGCGGCAACAAACCTTAGAAGCCGCGGCCAGCCCCTCATCGAAAACCTCAAGGACCGTATCGACGCGAACGGTCGCTACGGCTTTGAGGTGCGTGCACCGAATGGCTTCTACCGGGAATTTACCGGCAACAGCCAGTTGGCCAGGACCCTCGCCCGGCCTGAAGTTTCAGTCAGCTACCAGGGAGCGCAGATTGTCCTGACGATCAGAAATACCGGGGTACTGGCCTGTACGGTGACGGTGAAATCCAACCCTGCGTACAAGGGCGATACGGTGCATACCCTTGAACTCAAGCCGGGTGAAAGCCTGACCGATCCCTGGTTGCTGCGCAGCAGTTCCGGCTGGTATGACCTGACCCTCACGGCCAGCAACACCGAAAGCAACTTCTCTCGACGGCTCGCTGGGCATGTTGAAACCGGTTTGCCAAGCCGGACCGATCCACTCTTGGACATCATGCCGTCCTGATGAAAGGAACCTTCAAGATGAAAGCCATTCTTTTAGCGGTGTGTGCGGCGCTGATCGCCTACCTGGTGCTGTTTCGCCAGCCGGTGGACACCGTCGTGGAACAAGCGCCCAGTGTCGCCTCGAGTCCGGTGAGCGATACCCAGCCGGCCGTGCCTGCGCCAACCGCCGACAGCCAAGCGCCGGCGTCGCTGGAACAGCAAATCGCCGCGTTTTCGCAAACCGCCAACACCCTGCCTGCCGCCGAGCGCCGGCAGGCTGCCGAGCGCTTGATCAACCAACTGAAAGCATCGGTCAGCAATGGCGAGGACGTGAAGGTCGCCTATGCCCAGGTCGAACGACTGACGCCGAACATCGAGTCCGACCCCAAGTCACTGGAGCGCCTGAACTACCGCATCTGGATGGACATGAAAGACCACGCCACGCCACCGGCTCCCCCCTCGCCTGCCCAGCGCCAGCAACTGGATACCTACCAGCAGGCCGCGAACCAAGCGATTGACGAAGTGCTGAAGTCCGTCGATGGCGACGAGGCACGGCGCGCCGCCATCGAGGAAAAACTCAAGGCGCTGCGCCTGGAGATCTTCGGCAGCAGTGCCCCGCAGCCGCTGAGTCATTAAGGCACCTTGTCACCCCGTGACGCACGGTCGTCATGGCGTGGCAAGGTCTGTTCACCAACGGAACCCGCTGATGGCCATAGCCGACTCATCCATACTGACCACGCAAGCTATCGATTGGCTGGTCACACAGGGGCACTTGAAAGGGGCCGAGGTGGCACAAGCCAGGCAGCTGGAGGCCGACGCGCAACAGCACGAATTGCCCGAGTTGCTGATTCGACTCGGCCGGCTGTCGGAACAGGACCTGGCAATGGCCTGGTCGACCCTGCTGGACATTCCCTTGTTGCATGGCCGCGGCGCGCCGCCGCTGGAAGGTGGTCTGCCGCAGGTCTCGCCACGGTTTCTGAAACACTACGGCGTGGTGCCTTTGCCGCCCTTCGACCAGCAACTGCACCTACTGGTGAGCAACCCGGCCCAGCGTTATCCGATCCTGGCCCTGGAATATGCCTGCCAGCTCACGGCGCGCCTGTCGATCGGCCTGCGCAGTGAGATTGAGCAATTGATCGAGCGCTATTACGGCCAGGGCCGCTCGGCCATGGGCACGCTGATCGAAAACCTCGGCGAGAGCCTCGACACGACCGACGATATCGAACACCTCAAGGACCTGGCTTCCGAAGCCCCGGTGATCCGGATCGTCAACCTGTTGTTGCAACGAGCGGTCGAACTGGGCGTCTCGGACATTCATATCGAACCCTTCGAAAGCCAGCTCAAGGTGCGTTACCGCATCGATGGAACCTTGCAGGAAGGCGAGGCGCCTCCGGTCAGTTCGTCGGCAGCGGTGATTTCCCGGATCAAGATCATGGCGCACCTGGACATTGCCGAACGACGCCTGCCCCAGGACGGGCGCATGATGTTGAGGATTCAAGGCAAGGAGCTGGACCTGCGGGTCTCGACGGTGCCGACCCGGCACGGCGAATCGGTGGTCATGCGGCTGCTGGACCGGGAGCAGGTGACCTTCGATTTTCCCAGCCTGGGCTTCGATGGCCAGCGGCTCCAGCAACTCCTCGAGGTACTCGAGCGCCCCCACGGCATTCTGCTGGTGACCGGCCCCACCGGCTCGGGCAAGACCACCACGCTGTACACCGCACTGACCCGGCTCAATACCAGCGAACGGAAAATCATCACCGTCGAGGACCCTGTCGAATACCAATTGCCCGGGATCAATCAGATTCAGGTAAAGCCGGCCATCGGCCTGGACTTCGCCGGCGCGTTGCGCTCGATCGTCCGCCAGGACCCGGACGTGATCATGATCGGTGAAATACGCGATCTGGAAACCTGCCGGATCGCCATCCAGTCGTCATTGACCGGCCATCTGGTGTTGTCGACCTTGCACACCAACAGCGCCGCCGCCAGCATTACCCGCTTGCTGGACATGGGCGTGGAGAGCTACCTGATCGCCTCGACCGTCAGCGGGATCCTCGCTCAACGCCTGGTGCGACGGCTGGACCCGCAATGGCGCGAAGCCTTCGAGGCGCCTGCGCAGCTAATCGCCGAGCACCAGCTGGATCGCTACACCGATGAGCGTCCGATCCGGCTGTACCGCCCCAGGGCCGATGCACCGGGCACCGGTTACAGCGGACGCAGCGCCGTCACCGAACTGTTGGTGATGAATGAAGACATCCGCTCGCTGCTGATGCGTCACGCCGATGCCGCTACCCTGGAACAGGCCGCTCGTGCTGCCGGTTTGCGCACCTTGCGTGAGGAAGGTCTGCGCCAGGCCCTGGCGGGTATCACCTCACTGGAAGAGGTATTGCGCATCACGCGCAATGACTGACCATGGAACAGTATCGATACAAGGCACTGGACGCCGACCACAACACCGTGGACGGCCATCTCGAAGCCAGCGACCCGCAGGCCGCCGCGAGCCAGCTGCAAGAGCGTGGCCTGCTGGTCCTGCGGGTACAGCGCGCCTCGGGTGTGCCTCGCCCCTCCTGGTGGCGTCCGTCCCCTTTCAGCCGCGAGGAACTGGGCCGTTTTACCCAGCAGCTCGCGACGTTG
This sequence comes from Pseudomonas sp. KCJK8993, assembly GCF_046230915.1. NCBI lineage: Bacteria > Pseudomonadati > Pseudomonadota > Gammaproteobacteria > Pseudomonadales > Pseudomonadaceae > Pseudomonas > Pseudomonas sp. KCJK8993. The sequence continues at coordinate 28,039 of NZ_JBJJLO010000075.1, read as the reverse complement.
CTCGGGGCCGATCAGCCGCTGGAGCGGGCGCTGGGTATCCTGATCCGACAACCCGGCAAACCAGCGGCTCGGCAATTGATCGAACGCATTCGCGACCGGGTCAAGGCCGGGCAGACGCTGTCAGCGGCCATGGCCGTCGAACGGCAATCCTTTACCCCGCTGTACTTGAGCCTGGTTCACGCCGGTGAAGCCGCCGGGGTGCTGGATCAAAGCCTCGGGCAACTGGCGAGCTACCTGGAACGGCTGCAGGCCATCCGTACCGAAGTCATCAACGCCTTGATTTACCCGGCCTTCCTGGTGGTGGGAGTGCTCGGCTCGCTGGTGTTGCTGCTGGCCTATGTAGTCCCGCAGTTCGTGCCGATTTTCGACGGCCTGGGGGTGCCTGTGCCGCTGCTGACCCAGCTGATCCTCGACCTCGGGCAGTTTCTTTCCAGCTATGGCCTGCATGCACTGGCGCTGCTTCTCGGGCTGGCTTGGGCAGCGCTGAGCTACCTGGGCCGGCCCGCAAACCGCTTGAAATGGCATCGATACCTGCTGCGATCGCCCCTGGCCGGCGGCTTGTTGAAACGCCTGGAAAGCGCACGGTTCGCCCGGACCCTGGGCACCTTGCTGGCCCAGGGCGTACCCCTGATCAATGCCCTGGACATCAGCCGGCAAGTCGCCAATAACCTGGCGATGAACGCCGCCGTGGCAAACGCCACGGTCAAGGTCAAGGACGGCCAGCGGCTGTCGACGGCATTGGCGGCTGAACAACGGTTGCCCGACCTGGCGATCCAGATGATCGAAGTGGGTGAAGAGTCCGGAAAACTCGAGGGCATGTTATTGAAAGTGGCGAGCATTTTCGATGAAGAGGCCAAGCGCAGCATCGACCGCCTGTTGGCCGCGCTGGTCCCCAGCCTGACCGTGGTCATGGCGGTGTTGGTGGCGGTGATCATGCTGGCCATCATGCTGCCGCTGATGAGCCTGACCAGTAACCTTTGACCGGAGACGTTAATGAACACCACTCGTTCACTGCCCAAGCGCCAACGCGGCTTCACTTTGCTGGAGATGCTGGCGGTCATTGTCTTGCTCGGCATTGTCGCCACCATCGTCGTTCGCCAGGTGGGCGGCAATGTCGACAAGGGCAAGTACGGTGCCGGCAAGGCGCAACTGGCCAGCCTGTCGATGAAAATCGAAAGCTATGCGCTGGACGTCGGGTCACCGCCGCGCACTCTCGAGGCGCTGCTTGCGCGCCCCGCCAATGCCGCCAGTTGGAGCGGTCCGTATGCCAAGGCCAGTGATCTGAAGGACCCGTTCGGCCATGCATTCGGCTATCGCACACCCGGCCAGCACGGTTCGTTCGACCTGATTTTCTACGGTCAGGACGGCCAGCCCGGCGGCGACGGCTACAACAAGGACCTGGGCAGTTGGGAATAGCCATGCCCGCCATGCGGCCGGTTCAACAGGGCTTTACCCTCCTGGAAATGCTGGTGGTGCTGCTTCTGGTTGCCGTGGGTTTCGGCCTGTTGGCCTCGGGTATCTCCCAGGGGCTCAAGAGTGCCCAGGAGCGTCAGGTCAAGCGCGACCTGGGCCTGGCGTTGCGCCAGGTCCGAAGCCAGGCCATCAGCGCTGGACAACCGGCCTCCCTGCGCCTGGATGTACTGCGCAACAGCTATCAACTGCCCGGCAAGACACCGCGCCACTTGCCGGACGGCATGACCCTGCGCCTGACGACGGCGGCCACTGCCGATAGCGATGAAGGGCCAGTCGGGCTGATCACCTTCTACCCCAACGGTGGCTCCACTGGCGGGCACCTGTATCTGGCGCGCGGCAGCCAAGCGTCGCGTATCGATATCGACTGGCTCACCGGACGGGTCGACTGGCGGGATGGGCAACAGCCATGACGCCTTCGCCTCTGCGCCAGCAGCGTGGCTTTACCCTGATCGAATTACTCGCGGCGATTGTCGTCCTGAGCATTGGGTTTGCAGTGGTACTCAACACCCTGGGTTACGCCACCCAGGCACTGGCGCGGAATGGGCAGACCACCCGGATGGCGCTGATGGCCACTTCGCTGATGGCCGAGTATGGAGAAGGCCTGGGCAGCGGCGCCCACCTGGAAGGTACCCGCGACGGTATCCAATGGCGCCTGAGCGTCACCCCGCTTCGGGATGAGGGGGCGATTGTCCTTGACCAGCTGGAACTCATGCTGGTCAAGGGCAGCCGGCATGAACGCTTTGTCACGCTCAGGGCCATCAAGCGTCCAGCGGGGAGCCTGCCATGAGGCAAGGCCAGCGCGGGTTCACGCTGCTGGAAGTGCTGCTCGCCCTGAGTTTCCTCGGCTTGCTGATGGTGTTGATCGGTTCCGCCTTGGGCACCGGTAACCACTTGCTGCTGCTCAGCGAAAAACACACCGATCGCCTGACCCAAGTGAGGACCGCGCAGAACTTCCTGCGCAGCGCACTCCAACAGGCGCTGGCCGAAGATTTTGGCCACGCGGCGGATCAGGAACGGGTGTTCGAAGGAGAGCGACAACGCCTGCGTTTCGTTTCTCCGATGCCCGGGCAACTCGCTGCGGGCGTCCAGGTGCATACCCTTGAAGCGGTGGCCGGCCCGGCTGACGGCAGTCGCTTGCAGATCAGTTTCAGCCAGGACCGCCCGGATGGGCTGCATCCCTGGGGCAACCCCCAGATCCTGGTGCAGGAGGTTCAGGACCTGCGCTTGAGCTACAGAGGCCTGGACCCCAACCGCCAGCCGACCGACTGGCTGGAGCGCTGGCCCTGGCCGGGCCGGCTGCCCCAGGCCGTGCGTATCGACGTCGCTACTCGCGGAGCCGGCCTGTGGCCTACGCAAGTCGTAGCGTTGCGCCTGGACTCCGAGGTAGCCCCATGAGTCGCCAGCGCGGCGCCGCATTGATCATGGTCTTGTGGGCCATCGCCTTGCTGGGACTGATGATGGGCAGCCTGGTCGAGATCCTGCGCCTGGAAAACCGCCAGAGCGCTTTTGAATTGCAACACAGCCGCGCCCTGCTGGCCGCGCAAGCGGGCCTGGCGTTGGCGGTCGAAGGGTTGTTTGCCTACCCGGCGCGCACGGTGGCTGACGGGCGTGTTTACTCATTGCCCTTTGAGCAGGCCACGCTGAGCCTGCAAGTCAGCAGCGAGCGCGGCAAACTGGACCTGAACTTCGTCGCGCTGGACAGTTTCGCGCGCCTGGCCCATGGCCTCGGCGCCACCGCCGAACAGGCTCGGCAATGGAGTGAAAGCCTGGGCCAACAGCGCAGTATCGGCCCCCTTAAAGCGCTCGAACAGTTGCAGCAGTTACCCGGCATGCAGGCACGCCTGTACGAGCGCTTGCTACCGCATCTCACGCTCTGGTCCGGCCTGACGGCGCCGGATGTGGATGCAGCCAGTCCCGAACTGCTGGCCTTGCTCAAACTGTCACGGCCAAAGGTCGCGCTCCCGCGGGGCCCCGAGTCGGTGGTCAACGTGCGAGTCCTGGCGACGCTGGACAATCAGGTCTCGGCTTCCCTGGAGGCCGTGGTTTTTCTCTCACCACAAGGAAGCGGTCAACGACCGTATCGGGTGCTGCGCTGGAAAGAATGAATCGGCTGATCCAGCCCCTGGCTGATCGGCTACAGCCGCTGATCCGCTGGCTACTGCTGCGCTGGCGAGGGTCGCCGCTGCCTGGATTCCTTGCGTGGTGGCGGGCAGAGCTCCTGGCCTGCCTGCCCGCCTCCTGGCGAGCCAGGATCAACCCCGAGAAAAAACCGCCGTTGCTGTTTTCCCGGGACGAGCGTTTCTGGACCGGGGACGTTGGGCAACTGCAACCGGCCACCTCCCCATCGACATCGGATACACCGGTCCTGGTCCTGCTGCCGCACCAGCGCTTGCTCCATGAAGTGTCGTTGCCGGCGGCGGTGGCCCAGGACCTCAGCTCCATGCTGTCCTTCGAGATGGACAAATACACCCCGTTCAAGGCCAGCCAGGTCTATTTCGACTGTGTCCGCCTGCCCTCTGCCCACGACTCGCTGATCCGCATTCGCCTGGCCGTGGTCAGCCGTGAACGGCTGGATGCACTGCTCGATCAGGCGCAACAGGCCGGTCATTCGATCACAGCGGTCGATGCGCTGGATGAGCATGGCGCACGTTTGCACGTCGACTTGCTGGCACCCCATCGCCGCGCCCGGATACGCCGCTCGCTGATGCGGCCAGCTCCGGCCCTCGCGCTGGCCGCCCTGGTCCTGGCGCTGGCCGGCCTGCAACTCTGGTTGCACAACCGCCAGCAGGCCCTTGAAGACATGCGGCAGCAGGTCAAGACCCTGCAACAACAAACGCAACAGGTCCAGGCGCTCAATCAGCAGATCGACGACACCCTCGATGCTCAACGCTATGTCGTGGAACGGCGCGCACAAACCAGTTCAATGGCGGCGCTGCTCAATGAGTTGAGCCAATGCATCCCGTTGAACACCACCCTGGAAACCCTGAACGTCAACCCGGACGGCCAGGTCAGCCTGATCGGCCAAAGCAGCCAGGCCAGCGCCCTGATCAGCGCCATGAAAGCCTGCCGCAGCCTGGAAGGCATCAATTTCCAGGGCGCCATCCAGCCAGACCCGGTCACCGGCCAGGACCGCTTCAGCATGCTCGCCACCCTACGCAAAGCGGAGGCCAGCCATGCGCCTGCGTCCGCCCCCCGCTAGCCAGCGCGCCCTGGCCCTGGCCCTGGCCGCTTTGAGCCTGGTCGGGGGGTACTTACTGACCTTGCATGTCTGGTTCAGCCAGCCTTTGTTGGCCATTGCCGATGAGATGGCGTTGCTACGCCACAACCAGCAACGCTACGTGGCATTGTCCAGCCAACGGCCTGCCCTGGAGAACGCGCTGGCTCGGATCAGGCGCTCATCCGTGGGCAACGAAAACCTGCTGGCCGATTCCGACATGGGCGCGGCCACCGCACAACTGATGCAGTTGATCGCCGCCGATTTGCAGGTATTCGCCACGCTGGGCGGTGGCTGCACGCTGGCCAATCGAATTCCGGTGCCCGTCACCCAGCAAGGGCCCTATCGGCAAGTCAGTGTGCGGATCAACCTCGAATGCGCCATCGAGCCACTGGCCGGCCTGCTGCATCGCCTGGAAAACGGCAAAGTCTCGCTGTTCATCGAATCCTTGCGGATCGAGAAAAGCCGCGGCCAGCTTGCCAGCGCAAACCGCTTGGCCGTGCAACTGCTGATCAGCGCCTACCTGCAAAACCCAACGCCAAAAGGAGCGACGCCATGAGGCGCTTCCCGCCCTTGCTTCGTTGGCTCAGTGCAGCCGTACTGGGCCTCTTGGGGTGGCTCCTGATCTTGCTCAACGGCGTTGGCACCGAGGTTCGGTGGCTACCTCCACTCGATCCATCGGCAGCCCCGGTGAAAGCTGCCGTCACTGCCGAGCCCATGCCCGTAGCGCTGTCAGCGTATGAATACACCTGGAAAAAACCACTGTTCAACGCCCATCGACAGCCTGACCCGCCACCCTCGCCAGCCATCGACGAGGCGCCAGCGTCGCTCAATGGCCTGAGCCTGACCGGCATCATCGCTTCCGGAGCCCTGCGCAAGGCCTTCTTCAAGACCCGCGACGGGCAACAGCTGGCGGCCCTCGAACAGCAACAACTGCCCAATGGCTGGCGAGTCGAGCGGATCGAACCGACGCACGTCACGTTGACCCAGGGCGCCAACACCCAAACGCTGAAGCTGCTGCTATTGAAAGTGCCGCACAACACACCGGCTCTCCCCTCTTTGCCTGACACTTCCAAGGATAGCGATCTGTGAGAAAACGATTCATCTACACTGGCTTGGCCGGCGCGATAGTGCTCTGTGGGTGTACGACACCGGCCACCGACAGCGCACGGGACGACAGGCTGATCAAGGAAGCCTTGTCCGGCACCGGTACTGATCGCGCACCGCTGCCGATCCCGGCGCCGAAAGGGCCGCCACTGGCGATCGTTACACCGCCGACCACGGCCCGGGTTGTCCAGGGCAGCCAGCACTTCATCAATAAACAACCGTCAGCGCGGCCTCATGCCGCGACGGCATCGCAAGAGCCAGGCGTCACCTTCAACTTCGCCAATGTCTCGATCCAGGCCGTGGCCAACACCATCCTCGGTGATGTGCTGAAGGAGAACTACAGCATCGCCCCGGGTGTGGTGGGCGACGTCACCTTCTCGACCTCCAGGCCCGTCGACAAGAACCAGGCTTTCTCGATCCTGGAAACCCTGTTGGCACTGACCAGTAACGCCATCATCCGGCAGAACGACAGCTACGTTGTGCTGCCGGCGAACACGGCGCTCGCCGGCCGGCTCGCGCCGCAGCTGGCATTGCCACAACCTGGCAGCGGCATGACGGCCCGGTTCTTTCTGCTCAACTATATTTCCGCACCGCAAATGCAAAAGCTCTTGCAGCCCATGGCCCGGGAAAATGCCTTCGTGCAGGTCGACGCCGCCCGTAACCTGCTGATCATGGCGGGCACTCCCGATGAGCTGAACAACTATCAGCAGACCATCGACACCTTCGATGTCAATTGGCTCAAGGGCATGTCCGTCAGCGTCTTCGGGCTCAAGCACGCCAACGTCAGCAAGTTGATGCCCGAGCTTGAGCATTTGTTCGGAGCGCAAAGCGCGACACCGCTGGCCGGGATGTTGCGTTTCCTGCCGATCGAACGCACCAACTCCATCGTGGTGATTTCTTCTCAGTCGCAGTACCTCAGCGATGTCGGGCGCTGGATCGAAGCCATTGACCAGGGCGGTGGCAATGAGCCGCAAATGTATGTGTACGACGTGCGCAACATGAAGGCCACCGACCTTGCCAGGTACCTGCGACAGATTTACGGCAATGCGAAAATCACCGATGAGCCGGCCGCCCAGGTGGCACCCGGCCTGCGTACGGTCACCCTGTCGAGCAATGGCTACGGTACTGGCAATGACGGTAGCGGCAATGTTTCAGGCCTGCCATCGGGCATCAATGGGATCGGTGGTAACGGCAACGCTGGAGGCACCAACGCGGCACAGCCGGAAGAAGAGTTCGAGGCCAACAGCGAGGATCAGGCGCAGGCCGAAAACGCCACGAGCAACGAAACATTCGACAATTCAGTGCGCATCACGGCCCAGAAAAGCAGCAACCAATTGTTGGTGCGCAGCCGGCCGGCGCAATGGGCTGAAATCGAGTCGGCGATACAACGCCTGGACAATCCCCCCCTGCAGGTGCAGATCGAAACACGCATTCTCGAAGTCAGCCTGACCGGTTCTCTGGAGCAAGGCGTGCAATGGTACCTGGGGAACCTGGCGGGCCACTCGACCACTCCTGGCGTGCAGAACACCTCGGGTAGCCAGGGTGCGTTGGGCGGAGGCGGCGTCGAGGTGAAATCGGCTTCGCTGTTCTACTCCTTTGTCAGCAACAACTTCCAGGTGGCCTTGCGAGCGCTGGAAACCAGCGGCAACACCAAGGTGCTGTCGGCGCCATCGCTGGTGGTGATGAACAACCAGCAAGCGCGGATCCAGGTGGGCAACAACATCCCGATCAGCCAGACCACCATCAATACCGGGGTCGGCGCCATCCAGACCAGCTCCGTGCAGTACGTGCAGACCGGGGTGATCCTCAATGTGGTGCCACGCATCAACCCCGGCGGCTTGGTGTACATGGACATCCAGCAACAGGTCAGCGACGCCACGACGCCCGCCAGCGGCGGAACCGGGACCACGGCGACGCCACCGGCCAACCCCACCATCTCCACCCGCGCGGTGTCTACCCAAGTCGCCGTGCAAAGCGGCCAGACGGTCCTGCTCGGAGGCCTGATCAAGCAAAACCAGGTAGAGGCCAATCGCAGCGTGCCGTACCTGGGCAAGGTGCCGGGGCTGAAGTGGTTGTTCGGCACGACCATGCGCAATGACGACCGCTCGGAACTGGTCGTGCTCATCACCCCTCGCGTGATCACCGGCAACAGCGAGGCGCGCCAGGTGACGGATGAGTATCGCCAGCGCTTCCAGCTTATCCAGCCACTGCAAAAACTCTGAAGCCTTGATCGACACCGGGCCTGACTGAAGAAGCTTGACTGCAGGTCACTCGTGTACTGGTTCGCCCGGGTGCTAAGGATGGCCAGTATCAGGCGCGGCCTCTTTTTTGGAGGGGCTTGGCGCCTGATGAACGAGCACTGGGCCAAAGGCGCGACTACAGGTGGAAATCGCCGGCGGCCTCCGGCTGATAAAGCACTTTCCTGATCTCGATCCGGCGGGTCCGAGCAGAAATACGCCAGTCGATGGCGTCGCCCTCCCGATAGCCCAGGATCGCGGCGCCGATATCGGAACACACGGAGTGCTTGCCGGCGCTGCTGTCCGCGTCGTCCGGGTAGACCAGCGCTACTTCGATTGCTTCGTCGTCCAGGTGCAGCAAGGCCCTGGAGTTCATCGTGACGACATTGCCCGCCACGTGCTGCGGCTTGACGACAATGGCTCGCTCAAGCTCATGTTCGAGTTCAACCACGGCCGGGCCTTGCTCGAAGACGATCAGGCTCTCGAGCCTGGCCTTGTCGATTTCGGTGATGTAGATCCCCGTGGAGTCGCCAGCGGCACCTTCGCGCAAGAACTGCAGATAGCGCCCCGCCGTCATGGAAAACGACTTCAATGCCGGCGTTTCGTTCTCAAGCACAAAGCCGCTGCGCACAAAGGCTTTCAGTGAGCGCGAGTTGTCCGGGTGGATCTTGGCGATGAGCTTTTCGGCCCGCATGTCGAGAAAGGCCCGTTTCATGCCCTCGCGCAGGGTCCGGGCGCCAAGGTTTCGCCCCCATTTGTCGCTGTCTCCGATAACCAGGACGATTTCGCAATTCGAATCGGTCTTGACGAGCCGGACAAAACCCACCGGCGCGTCATACCGGTCATAGGCCATGAAGAACCGGCCGCCCCGGTTGAACAGATGGGTCAGGATCGGCAGCTGGGTCCGATCGATGACGTGTTCGATGGAACGGGAAACATCACGTGAATCGCTCAGGTAACAGGTAACGCGCTCATCTTCCAACCAATCTTTCAACGTCAGCGCATGTGCCCGAGTGATTTCAGGGCACAGCGAAATGAAAGGCTTGTTCATCTTCACCACACTTGTTTGTAAAGGATGAAAGCCCTTCATGGCGGTTATGGCCATGACGGTTCTTTCGGCAACCGGGCATCTTAAGGCATAAGGCGAGCAATGCCGAAAAGATCACAACCTGCTCCCTGCCCTACCCGTCATCGATGCCCAAGCGAGTTGGCCGTCGTTACGGCTGCTGCGTCGACATCACGGTCGGCCTGACCGGAAGCTGGGAGTATTGCGGGTGCTGTTTGACGAAGGTTCGAACGGCCTGTTCCTGCCTGTCCGTCACACATATGGCAATGCTGGGACGGTCCACCGTACAGGTTCCCAGTGCAAGGAAACCGCAGTTCTTGACCCCATAGACGGCAGCTGGGTGGGCCGCGACCGGGCAGCCGTACGCCATCTCGCCCAGGTAATTGAGTTGGCCGTTGGCCACGGTAAAACGCAGGGGTTTCGAATAGGGGCCCATGAGACCGCGGCGTGAACCCAGGTCATTCACTTCATAGGTACCTGCAGGCAGCCATGCCGAGTAATAGTCCTTGGGAGCCCAGCCGTAGGTCTTGCCGCTATTCACGTCACGAAAACTGACCCAGGTGCCGTAGGGCCCGCCCTCGATCAGCGCACCCAGGACGAGGCCTGCGTTTTCGGCGGAATAGACTTTGGAATCCAGGGCCATTTCAGGTGGTAATGCCGAACAGGCACTCATCAAGGCTGTAACTCCAACGACCAACAACTGACTTGTCTTGCGCATTCGATACTCGATCCATTGAAACAAAATGTGGCTTTCCCATTATGATGCTGCCCCTTTCAAATCAAGCGTTAAGGATGACACCCCACTATGAGTAGTATTTTCACCGGCCGTGTATCGGGTGCCATGGCCTTCGCCTTGATCTTGAGCGGCTGCAGTGTATCGGGCACTTATCCAGATGCAACCGAAGCAGACGCCGCCAAGCTTCGTTTTATCAGCGACATGAGCAGCGCCACGCTGGGTGTGTTCGATGAGCAGAACTGTGACGGGCAAACCACGGGGATTCTCAATAACTTGTTCCTTGCCGATTCTCGCCGGCGAGCGAACATGTCGATACCTCCTGCCTCCCAGAAGACGCCTTACCTGGAAATCCGCTTGGCCCCGAACAAAGAGCGAATGCTGCACCTCAATACCCAAGGCACCGCCTCGGTATGTGGCATGGCCTTCACCTTCACGCCGCAAAGTGGCGCTGAATACGAACTCACCTTCAGTCGTGCCGGCAGTCAGTGCGTGACATCGCTCAAGCGCCTGCACCAAGCGCAGGGCCAAGTGGTGCGCTCCCCTGTCCCTCTGGTGAATAAAGGCCTGGCAAGCTGCCTGGGCGCCAACGCCCTCTTCCCTGAGCCCGTAAAGGGCCTGCCGGCCACCGTCGAGCGTGACGAAATGATCGAGCAGATTGTCTCGCAGAGCATCATCAGCGAGATGAAGCCCGGGCCTGCCTTGAGCGAGAGCAACCAGAACGAAGCCGCCGACCTGGTGGTCGACAAGCGCAAGCGGCAGATGAACCTGGACCTGCCGGATGCTTATTGGACGCAATTTCGGCAGAACGTAGCGACTTACCTGAAGCAGGCTCAAGGGGTAAAGGCCAGCGCGCTCGAGCACTACAAGGCCGAGTACCGCACACGCCTCTCGCGCTTGGATACACCAGCCATCAAGGCACTGGTGCCAGACACCCAGGCCACCGATGTCACCCAGGCGCTGGCTACCAACAACGCGATGTTGCAGTACTACCGTCGGCTCAATGAGCAATTGCAAAAAGAAGCGATGGCCGATCACTGGACCCGGATGGCCGACCTGGACAAGCGCTACGGGGTGTGTGAGCGCTACGCGCAGTGCTGGCAGAACTAACCTGGGCCAACCCGCTGCGCCCTTGCCTTGCTCCACCTGGCCATGGGGTTGGCCAGCGTAATCATGCAGGGGCGCCACTCTCTATATCCCCCTGGCCTCCACCGCCCTCCTCCGGCATCACCCGGTCAGCGCCTGGTACTTGACCCGGTGCGCCTCGGTCGGCAGCGGCACCTCCCATTTGAATAGCATGCGGCGGATATCCGCGTTGCGCAGCGAGGTGTCGCGCTGCTGGTTGCGCCGCATGATCTCGCCCTCCGGGCTTTCCAGGTAGACGATCTCTACCTCCGCGCCATAGCCGTACAGCAAGTCCAGGGTGCGATTGCGCATCTGCGCCGACAGATGCGTCGAGTTCCATACGAATGGCCGCTGCTCTCGCAACAAGGCCTTGGCCCGGTCGATGGCGTAGTGCGCGGCGGCGCCTTCGTTCTGCCCGTGGCGCAAGCCCAGGGCTTGGCGCGCATCGTCGAACGAGACCACCGGCCAGTCCGGATGATGTCGTGCGGCCCAGGTGTCCTTGCCGCTGGCCGGCAAGCCGGACAGCATCAGCACTTGCGAGCCTTGCGGTGCATGCAGCGGATAGTCGGGGTGCACCCGGGCGCCACGCAGGTACTGGATGCGCGTGTAGTCGTCGGCAAACGCCCGCGGCCCGTGCAGGCAGCCCTCCTCGGCCGCCAGTTCACGCCACAGTTCGATAGCGCTCAAGACATCGGCCTTGCCCGCGTAATCGCGGCCTTGCATATCGGCCTCGGCCACCGCGCAGAGCATCCACACCGGCAGCTCCCACGACAGCTTGTGCAGCAGGAACTCCGTGCTGCGCCCGCTGCGATCGCCTTGCAGGGCGAAGAACGGCACCTGGTGCACGGCGATGATGCGGCAGATCTGCTCGCGCAGCTCGAACGGCACAGCGGCGCGCCACAACAGCAGCCGGGCATCCACCGCGCCCCGACGCGAGTGGCCGGGTTGGCCGATACGCCCGGTCTCGGGGTCGATCACCGTGGTGTCGGGCTTGGCGATGTCATGCAGCAAGGCGGCGAAGAACAGCACGAAGCGCTGCTCGGCGCTGGCTTGCTGGTACGCCGGCTGGGCCAGTAGCGCCTCCACCACCATGCGGGTGTGAATCCACACATCGCCCTCGGCGTGGTAGGTCGGGTCCTGCGGGGTGTCGGCCAGGCGCGCCAGGGCCGGGATGGCCGCCAGGCAGGCGGCACTGTCCATGGCGTGCCCAGGCTCGGGCACCAGGTGTTGCAGTGGATGAATATCCATTTCGAAAAGCTCCTTCAGTAGCCACGGCAGGGGCCATGCCAGTCCATGGACAGGCGCGGCGCGTAGAGGTCGACGCCGTCGGCCAGTTGATTGGGAATGAAGGGTTGGTTGGCATGGTGCTGGTCGGCATCGAGGATGGCCTGGACGAAATCCTGGCGAACCCACTTCAAGCGGCCAAGGGTTTGCTGTGCGTCCTCGAGCTTCAGGTACAAGCCTTCCATGCGACTGGAGCGGTCGCACTGGCGCCAGGCCCGGGCCAGGTCGAGGCCCTCACGGCGTACCGCCTGCTCGAAGGCCTCGCGCCAATGGGCAGTCTTGGCCAGCGAATCGCCAACCAGCGCCATCAGCTCGGCCTGCCGGCGTGGCACCGGGCCTTCGTACAGCACCGGTACCGACAGCACGGGGCCGTCCTTGAGCAGCTTGCGGCGTGCGGCCGTAGACAAGAACGACCCGCTGCTGCGGTCCCACACGTCGAACTCGCAAAAGTAATGGGGCAAGTGGTCGTAGAACACCGAGTGCTTCTTGTGCAGCCACTCGCCGTACAGCACGAAGCGATCTTCCAGGCGCTCCAGCAGCCAGTGTTCATGGGCCGCGGCCCACTGCTTGAACAAATTGAACTGGCGCTCGCGTCCGCCACCGGTGAGGTAGTGGCCGCGGGATTGCAGGCGCAGCTCGCCGCCCTCGGTAAAGCTGATACCGGCGTTGGCACCGTCGAGTTTTTCTTCCACCACCAGCCATTGGCCGGCCAGTGAGGCATAACGGACCTGTCCGGTGTCAGTGTCGCCATCTTGCAGGCGCGAGCTTTCCAGGTGGGGGGTACGGGGGTACTTGAGCAGTTCTAGGGAGTGCGCGTCGGCACGAATATCCATGTTCATGGGTTTCTCCTTGGGCATAGGGAAAAACCGACGACAGGATCAGGCAGGCACAGCGATGAGGCGCCGCCGCGCAAAGGCGCGGGCAGCCATCAGGCACGATGGACCGTCGTCGGTATCAGGCGTGTTGGCTGGCGTAGGGCACTGGCTTCACCACGTGAGGGAAAGGTTGCAGGGGCTTGAGGGCGCGCATTCAACAGCAGACGGCGGTACCGGGTCAAGCCCTGCGAGACGTGGAACTGGGCCAGGTCAGCGAGTTTTCGCGATCACCTCGGTCATGTACTGGTGCAAATCGCGAAAGTCCTGGACCTTCCAGGCATAGGGCGCAATCTTCACGCCGTTCTCGCGCAAGGTTCTTGGAATCAAGTCGCCGTTTGGCCGCAGTATCACCGAGGAGACGATGACGCCCGGGTAATCGTTCAGGCGTTTCTTGAAGGCGGATGTGGTGAGGTCCGGTGTCGGCGGATTGCTTTTATTGGCCAATGGCCCCGTTCCCTTGATATCCGGGCCATGGCACACGGCACATCGCTGCTGGTAGAGGTTTTTGCCATTGGCATTATCGGCGAAGGACAGCGGCACGTGGATCGACGCTAGAACAGCCAGCGAAGCGATGAATGATCTTTTCATTTTTATTTTGCATTTCCCTCGGTCAGGTATGAAGTCCTTTTCAGTTGCAATAGTCACCCTGATTGGGGCCCTGCAACTGCTAGCGGGCCACTTGAAAGCGCTCTCGTTGATAATGAAATTGCGGGGAGTCCAGCCTTTTGGGCGGCGGATTCTATCATGCTGCAACGATGTGGATTGGCCGATCCAGAGGCGCTGAGAGCCTGGCCGGCTGGGCGGGCGTCACCTGTGAGCGCTGCGCCGGGTGCGCAGCCCCCTGGTTGCGGCCAGAACCGACGAAAAAACACTGCGATAGCTGTCGTGGGCACTAGATCTTGAAGTCCATGACCTGGGGAAAGGTGAACTTGAACCAGGGCGTGTAGTCGTCCGGGTGTTCATCCAGGTCCTGGCGAATGTCCTCCAGGGAGCGATACGCACAGGCGTCCGCTTCGTCGGGATTCAAGACGGGCTCAACATCGCAACGGGCCAAGTACAGGTGCCCGTATTCGTGCTCGATCAAGCCTTGCGGCAGAGGGAGAAAGTAACTGAGCTCCAAGCGCTTGGTCACCGCGCAAGTCAAGCCCATCTCCTCTTCCAGGCGTCTTTGCGCCGCATGATCGGTGCTCTCGCCTGGCAGCGGGTGCCCGCAACAGGTGTTGCTCCATAGACCGCCGCAATGATATTTGCGCGCCGCGCGCCTTTGCAGCAGCAGTTCATTGCGGCTGTTGAACACATAGACCGATACCGCCCGGTGGCGCGCCCCGACCTTGTGGGCGGCCAGCTTCTCCATGAAGCCCACTTCCCTATCGTTGTCATCCACCAGGATTACCTCGATGTGCGGCATGTAGCCTTCCTCGCATTGTGGGGTGGGTTTTCAGCGATGGGCTCAAGGCACCATCGCAACTGCGATCCAGCTTAGTACAGGCTCGCACCCGAGCTTTTGTCATTAAATCGACGACAGGCCGGGCATACCCTTCGCCGGGTCTTGACCTCGATAAGGAATCGATCATGCGTCTTTCACGCCTGTTGTTGACAGGAGTCATCGGCCTGGCAATCGCCCCCTTGGCCCAGGCCTCATCCACGGCCGATAACGCAGAGAAAGCCCAGTTGCGAAAACTCTTTTGCGAGTCCAGGGGCGGCTCCGACATTACCGCCCTGGGTGAACTGAAGAAGTCCGACGATGTCGGCGCCGTGGTGGTGTGCAAGCTTCCTCCCTCGCCCACCACGGTGGTTGAAAACCAGGCCGCCGCGACTTTTTCCCCCCTGCCGCTGACTCCTGTCACCGCCACCCTCGCGCCGCCTTCCGGGGTCTACAAGCTTGCCCCGGGGGCCAGCAGCATCAACACCTCTTGCTCGGCCAACCTGGCCATCGCCAAGTGGGCCGGGTTCCCCAGTACCAGCAACGGCAACGCCAGCTTGAATTGCCGTGGCTACAACACCAGCGCCGGGGGCAGCACGCTGGGCTGCAATATCCAATGGACCGGACCGACCCAGGTCGCCATCGGCGTCACGCCTTATGGCGGGCAAGTGGCAGTGAACTTCAGTTGCCAGGCCATACATCTCGGCTCCATGGGCACCGTCATGGACTTCAGTTACAGCGACCCGGTCTATTCGCGCATTCGGTACGGCTCGGTCCAGGCCACCGGCAGCCTGACCATCACCCAGTGATCCGCCCCTGCGGGCTGCCTGGGCGGGCCGCAAGACACCTGGAGAGGGTCCGCCGGCTCGCTCGAGCCAAGATCCAACCGCCGGCGCAGCCTCCTGCCGGCGGCTCTCTCCCGCTGCTGCGTGCTACTGCTTGCCGCGCATGCTGTTGCGCCAGATCCGGTAGCTCCTGATTCCCGAACGGACCGAGCCGAACAGCATCTGGTTGTCCATTTGCGCACTCATCCCCGAGCGTTCCAGCATTTTCAGGAAGGTGCCGCGGGCTCGGGCAATGGCGAAGTGGATGCCCTGGGCGGCCAGGGTGTCGCGGATTTCCCGCAGCACCGCGATGCCGCTGACATCGATATCGGTGACCGCCTCGGCATCGAACAACACCACCTCGGGCTTGCCGTCACGCCCGATGTTCTCCAGCAGGCGCATCTTGAAGTAGTCGGCGTTGAAGAACAGGATCGCGTCGTCGAAGCGATACACCACCAGGCCGGGCACGGTCCGGGCCTGCGGGTACTTGCTGATGTCGACCTGGCCTTCGATGCCCGGCATCCAGCCCAGTACCGCGTCGGTGGGCTGGTAGATGCTGTACAGCAGGCGCAGGATGGCCAGGGTCACGGCGAACATGATCCCCGGCAATACCCCAAGGCCCAGCACGCTGACCGTGGTCAGCAGGCACAGCCAGAACTCGAAGCGGCTGAGCTTGTGGATCTGCTCCAGCGACTTCACATCGATCAGGCCCCAGCCGGCCATCAGCAGGACCGCGCCCAGGGCCGGCTGCGGGATCCAGGCCATGGGCGCGGTGAAGAACAGCAGGATCAGGCCGATCGCCACGGCGGCGATGATGCCCACCAGCTGGCTCTTGCCTCCGACCATGTCGTTGACCGCGGTGCGCGAATCCGCGCCGCTGATGGCGAACCCCTGGGAGGCCCCGGCCGCCAGGTTGCTCATGCCCAGGGCGATGAACTCATGGTTGGCATTGATCGAATATCCATGGCGCGCGGCAAAGCTACGGGCGGTGAGCATGGCGCTGCAGAAGCTCACCGTGGCGATACCCAGGGCGTCACGCAGCAGGCTCTTGCTCTCTTCCAGGGTGGTGCTGGGCCAGGACAGCTCCGGGATGCCGGCAGGTACATGGCCAAGCACCGCCACGCCGAACTGGTCGAGACCGAAGACCCCGGCCAGCAGGGTGAACACCGCCACCGTCACCAGCGCCGCCGGCACCCGTGGATAGCGGCGCGGCAAGCCGATCAGCAGGCCCAGGCTGGCCAGGCCGATGGCCAGGGTCAGCCAGTGGATCTCGCCCAGGCGCTGGAGAAAGTCCACCAGCCCGAGGATGAAGCCCTCACCCTCGATCTTGAAGCCCACCACCTTGCCCATTTGCCCGGCGATCAGGCTCAGGCCGATGCCGTTCAGGTAGCCGATGAGGATCGGCCGCGAGAAGAAGCTGGCGATGAACCCGGCCCGGGCGATGCCCGCGGCGATCAGCATCAGCCCCACCAGCACGGTGACGATCATCGACAACTCGACGGTGCGCTGCAGGTCGCCCATGGCCAGGGGCGCCACGGCCCCGCCGAGCATGGCGCAGGTGGCCGCATCGGGGCCGACCATCAACTGCCGCGAGCTGCCGACCAAGGCATAGACGATCATCGGCAGCACACAGGCATAGAGCCCGTACTGCGCAGGCAGGCCGACGATCTGGGCGTAGGCGATGGCGATGGGAATCTGGATCGCCGCCACCGACAAACCGGCTCGCAGGTCGGCGCGCAACCATTCACGGCGGTAGTGCAGCAAGTTGGACAGGCCGGACAGATAGCGGGAGAGCGACATGCAGGGTCCTTTTGTTCCGTTTTTGTTATTCATCCATGTCCCTGCAAGCCATGCAGCAGGCAAGGCGACGCAGCGTGCTATTGAAGCCAATCGCACACTCGAACGCCATGAGCTGGAGCAGCTTTTATGCTGATCGTCGAACGTTGGCCGGTACTCGCCTGCGCTCGATCAGCGTCGCCAGCGCCCGGGCGGCAGGCGCGCAGGCATCGGTGGCGCCGGCCCAGGATCGTGTACCAGCCGACTGAAACCGTTGGCGGGAGCCAGCCGGCTCCTGCACGACAGCGAGATGGCGTGGGTGGCGGGCAGTCTTTGCCGGTACGCCCAGCCGGGTGGCGGGCACTCAGCTCATCGGATGGCTTCCTGCGGGCTGGCCAGCACCATCTGCAGTGCCTGCAAGTGCTGCGCCGTGGCCTCCATCAAGCTCGTGGCAATCTCGTCCACATGCCGCCGCTGCCAGGACTCCAGGGGCGTGCCCTTGACCCACTGGTTGAAGGCGCCGAGCGCCGGGCCGGTTTGTACCTGGTAGTTGGCCTGGTCCGCGCTTTCGCCGCTGAAGGCCAGCTTGGTCGAGTAGGCGAAGTACCAGCGAAATACCCGGGCCATGCGCACCTTGGGGTTGCTCCGGGCCAGGGCCAGGTCTTCTTCCCGGCCCTGGGCCAGCAGATAGTGCTCGCACTCTTGCCAGACCTGCTCCAGGGTGCGCTTGAAGAACAGCCGCTCCAGCACGCCACGGATGTTCTGCGGTATCGCCTCGAGGCTCTCGTAATGGCTGTAGAGCGCATACAGGCGGTTGGCCCGCATGGGAAACAGCACCCCTCGCTTGAGTACCTGCACCCTGCTCCCCCGTTCGAACAAATCCCCCGCCGGGGCGTAGGCCATGTCGTGGATGCTCACGTCCTGCAGCATGCTCTTGACCAGGTCCGTGGCGCCCGACTCGACCGTGCACTGGTTGATCGACCCGGTCAGGATGAAGTCGGCGCCCATCGCGAAGGCCGCCGCTGCGGCTGCGGGCGTGCCGATGCCTCCAGCCAGGCCGAGGCAGATGGGCTCGGCATACCCCGCCCGGGCTTGCAGCGCGTCGCGCAACTGCACCATCGCCGGCAGCACGATGGTCGGGATACCGCCATCGGTATGCCCGCCGGAATCGGCTTCGACGCAGATGTCATGGCTCATGGGCACCCGCCGAGCCAGTTCGGCCTGCTCCTCGGTGATATCCCCGGCCCTGCGCAGCGCCTCCACCAGCGGCTCCGGCGCCGGGCTCATGAAGGCTTCGGCCACCTCGAGCCGTGAGACCTTGGCCAGTACTCGGTGCCTGCACACCAGCGTGCCGTCGGCCTCGCGCGCAAGTCCACGCAGCCGGAACAGCACCAGCGGCAATGTGATCTCGATGAAGGCCGCCGCCTCGATATTGCGAATGCCGTGTGCCAGGTACATCTCCACCGTCGCTCGCTCATGGCGAGGATCGTCGTACTCCGCCAACAGGTTCAGCCCGTAGGGTTCCCCCGTCGGCAGCGCGGCTTGCAGCGTGCCGATCGCCTGTTCGATCTGCGCCAGGCTCAAGCCACCGGTCCCCAGGTAGCCGAGCAGGCCGGCCCGGCCCAGGCGGATCACCAGCTGCGGTGAAGCGGTGCCGCGATACATGGCTCCGGCGACATAGGCGTACTTCAAGCCGTAGCGCCGGCGGAACAGCGCGCTGCCCAGGTTCTGCCCGCCCTGGAGCCGCTCGCTTGCCGCGGTGCCGACCCTCCGTGCCAGTGGGTCAGGAGTATTTCCCATATCCATGTCCTCGATCGAAGTGAGTCCCTAGATCAACCCGGCATTGGCCAGTTCCGTCAGGTAGCCCGAAATGAACTTCCGATCGATCGGCGCCAGCCAGTCCTGGGCCACCGGACCGTCGATGAGTGAGCGGGAGCGTTCGGCAAACCTGTGGCTGTCGAACTCGGGCTGGTTCAATACCTCCTGCAGTTCGTCCAGTTGATAGACCGATGAATACAGGCTGTAGGATCTTGGCCGGGCGTCCAGCGCTTGCAGGCGGGCCATGAACTCCTGGCTCCAGGCTTCGGAGCTTCCCAGCCTCTGGAGCGGATAGCCCAGTTCCCGTATCCACTCCACCAGCAGGTCCAGGCTGGGGGCGTCGGGCGCGTTGCTCTGGACGTGGTAGATGGAGTACCCGGCCTCCACGCCCAGGCTGATCTGGGCAATCGAGCGCGTGGCCGCGTCCACCGGCAACCCGCGAAATATCGGGGCCATGGAACGGGAACTGTCTAGATGGAAGGACGGCGGAGCAATGGCGGTGCGTACCAGGCTGACCAGGAAACGCGAGAAAATATCGGCAAGATTGACGAATCCAGGACGGGTACTGTGGGGCAACAGCATGCCGCAACGGAACACCTTGACCGGTATCGCCCACTTCTCGCATGCCTCCTGCAGCAGCACCTCCCCGGCCCACTTGCTGGCCGCATAACCGGCGGCGTAGCGCCCTGCTCCAAGGCACTGGTCATACAGGTCCAGGGCCTTCTCACTCTCGTGGATCGGCTCGTTCCGGTGCACCGCACTGCCCACGGCGATGCTCGAAATGAAGTTGATGGCCTTCTTCTTTCCCGAAAGCGCCAGGCGTATCACCTCGGCGGTGCCGTGGACATTGGTCCCGTGCAACTGGTTGTAGGCCAGCATGTGATTGACCAGGGCACCGTTGTGCACGATGGCCTCGACCTTGTGCACCAGCATGTCCCAGGTCGGTTGCGCCAGGCCCAGGCGCGGCTTGGTCAGGTCGCCCGCCAAGACCACCAGGCGCCCGGACCGCTCCAGTGCGACCAGGCGTTGTTGCAGTTCGGTGGATGCCGCCAGGCTCTCGACCAGGCGCTGCCGCGCTGCTGCATCCGAAGTTGCCCGCACCAGGCAATACAGGGTCCCCGCGCTTGGAGCCAAGCCTTGCGCCAGGTCCAGGGCAAGGAAGCGCCCGGCGAACCCACTGGCCCCGGTCAACAGGACCTGGCTTGGTGGTCGATCGGTGGGGTGCGCAAGTTTCGCTGCCGCGCGCAGGATGTCCGAACCGATCAAGGTGTCCAGCCGAAGCTGGTTTGCCAATACCCGCGATGGCGATTCCAGCTGGTGACCGGCGGGTGACGCCGTCACAGCCGATATCGGATCCGCGTCGGGCGATGGCTGGGCGGGCATCGCTGCTCGCTGGAGTGCGCTTGCCACCGACGGCGGCGTACCCGAAACAACGGGCGACTCGGTGCTTCGTAGTTGGCCGACCAGGGCCGCCAGCTGTCTGATGGTCGGGTGTTCGTAGACCTGGCTGGTATTGATTGAGATCGAGTAACGCTGGTTTATCTCGCGGATCCACTCCACGGCGATGATCGAATCCAGCCCATGTTCGGCGAGCATTTCCTCCGGATCGATTTCCTGGCTGTCGATGCGCAAGGACTGGGCAAGGCTTGCTGTCAGTTCCTGCTCCAGCGCGTCCTGGTCGGCCTGACTCCGCTCTGCGCGCGGCAAGCAGGCCGTGGCGGGCCCGACGACCTCCGCCTGCGACTGGACGGCGATCGCCGTCGCGCGCTCCATCTGTGTCGCGCCCGAGGACTGGCCGGACCCCTGCCCGTCGGCTGCGGAATTCAAGGCAACGGGCCTCGGGCGCTCCCTGGCTTGTTGCACCAGCTTGGCCATCTGGCGAATCGTCGGGAACTCATACACCTGGCTGGTATTGATCGAGATCGAATACCGCCGATTGAGTTCACGGATCCACTCCACGGCGATGATCGAGTCAAGACCATGTTCAGAGAGCATCTCGTCAGGGTCGATTTCGTTGACGTCAATCCGCAGCGCCGCCGCCAGGGTTTCCTTGAGAGTCCGCTCCAGCTCATCCAGCCCAGCATTCTGCTGATGGAGATACGCTACGGTGTCGATATCGGAGAGGCTCCGGGGAGCCTGCGCGAGCGCCTGGGCTGCGGCCACCTGCACCGTGGAATGCCCGCTCGAGGCCCCGCCCAGGGAAGCGACGGCCCGTAGCTCGGTGCGCTCTTCCGTCGCCCGCAGGCGCAGGCCCCGGGGCTTGCCGGGCAACGACGCCATCGGCGCAGGCTCGCGGTGCGGCTGGCTAGCGCGCGGTTTGGCGGATGCTTGCACCCAGCATCGCTCCAGGGCGAAGGGATAGGTCGGCAAGCTGATCCGCCGCGGCCGCTGCTGGCCATACAAGCGCGTCCAGTCGATCTCCAGGCCCAATACCCACCACTGCGCCAGTCGCCCCAGCTTGCCCTGGGCGATCAACCTGCTGGCGGTTTCCTGCAGGTCCTCGTCCGCCTGGAAGATCATTTGCAGGCCCGGGTCGCGCTTGATATCGCCATGGAAGAGCTCGCCCTGCCCACCCTCTTCGCCCAGGTAAGCCCGCAGCCGGCTGCGCAGGCCATCGATGCAATCCACCACGCAAGCCAGGCGCACCTTCATTGCCTCGCGCCCTACCTGCAGGGTATACGCCAGGGATTGCAGGTCCGCTTCGCGGTGCTCCAGAAAAGCCAGCAGTTGCTCGACCCGCGCCTTGAGTCCCGTGGCATCCCGGGCCGAGAGCAGCACCAGCACCGGCTTGGTTTGGGCCAATTGGGCCGGGCGCGACTGCGGCCGATACTCCTCAAGCACCACATGGGCATTCACCCCGCCAAAGCCGAACGAGCTGACCCCGGCGCGCCTGGGCAGCACGTTGCCCCGGCCATCGGCGAGCGCCGGCCAGGGGCGCTTGGCATCCACCACATAGAACGGACTGCCCGCGAGTTCGATCTGCGGGTTCAGCGGCTGGCTGTGCAGGCTCTGGACCAGGCACCCATGGCGCATCTGCAATAGCACCTTGACCAGCCCCGCCACTCCGGCCGCCAGTTCCAGGTGACCGATGTTGCTCTTGATGGTTCCCAGGCCGACGCTGTGCTCGGCCAACGCATCCTTGCCTGCCAGCGTATGGAACGCCTGCTTCAGGCCCTTGATCTCGATCGGGTCGCCCAGCTCGGTGCCGGTGCCATGGGCCTCGATGTAACCGATGCTCTTCAGGTCCACCCCGGCTTCACGCAGCGCCGTTTCGATCACCTTGGCCTGGGCCTGCGGATTGGGAGCGGTCAGCGAGTTGGCCTGGCCGCCGTGATTCTGCGCGCTACCGAGGATCAAGCCATGGATCTGGTCGCCGTCACGCTCGGCCGCGGACAGTGGCTTGAGCATCAGCATCGCCACTCCTTCACCCCGGACATAACCGCCAGCCCGGGCCGAAAACGCCCGGCACCGACCATCCCCGCTCAGCACCCCGGCATGCATGAAGCTCTCATGGGCCTCTGCTGAAAGCAGGGTGTTGACGCCCCCCACCACCGCCTGGTCGCATTGTCCAGTACGCAATAAGGTCACGGCCCGATGTACAGCCACCAGGGAACTCGAACAGGCGGTTTCGATGGGCTCGCTCGGCCCATGCCAGTTCAGCCAGTAGCTCATGCGATTGGGGCCCATCGATCCAGCGGTGCCCACTGCCAGTGCCGCGGTCACGGCCTCGCCGGACTGGGCCAGCAACTGGGCATAACCCGTGGCGCAGGTACCCACCAGCAGCGCGGTATTGCTGCCCGAGAGGCTTTGCACCGAATACCCAGCATCCTCGATCACCTTGTAGACCTGCATCATCAGCAAGCGGTGCTGGGGGTCCATGCCCTGGGCCTCGCGGCGTGAAATATTGAAGAAGGCCGGATCGAACCCATCCACGTCTTCCAGCACTCCGGCATGGCGCAAGGTGGGCTCTGGCCCGGCGCCAAACCGCCCCAGGGGCAACTCACCGATGCAGTCGCGGCCTGCCTCGAGGTTGCGCCACAGCGCGTCGATGTCCTCGGCCCCAGGGAAACGCCCGCTCATACCGATCACGGCGATCGGCTCGGCGCCCGCCTTGGTCGGGCCGGGCTCGCCACGCGAACCTTGGGCTACAGGATCGACCCTGGATACGGCAGCCTTCGGCGCGCTCGCCTCGGGCCCTTGGGGCGCCTGGGTCGAGGCAAAGAGCGGTTGCAGTTCGGCCCGGTACTCCTGCGCCAGGTAGCTGGCCAGCGCGGCAATCGTCGGAGTCTCGAAAAACTCCGAGGGCGCCATGTCCAGGCCATAACGCTCATTGAGCAGCCGGGTAAACGCCGTCGAAGCGATCGAATCGAAACCGAACTCGCCAAAGGGCGTATTCCGGTCCAGCTCTTCACGGGCGATCTGCAGGTAGTCGGAAATCATCTGGGTGATCGCCGCTTCGACCTGGGTCACCAGCTCCTGGGCATCCAGGCCGCACGGCGTCGCAGGCGGCTGGTCGCCTTGAGCTTCAGTCGTGGGTCCGGCAGGTGCGGCGGGAAGCGGCTCGATGGGCGTGACGGCATGGCGCACAACGCCGTCGCTGATGGCCAGGATGACTTCCTGGCTCAGGGCCCGGGTCGTGCCGCACGGGATGTCCACGCCATGAAATCCTTGTGTTTGCAGCACGCAGCGCCAACTGGCGGGAGCCAGCATCGGCGTGCCCGGGATACGCCGCTCTGGGTCCTCGGCCAGCCACCACCCGGGCAACAGGCCGAACGTCAAGTGCCCGAACAGGTGCGCCTGGGTCGCCTCGTTCAAGAGCAGCAGTCCGTTGCCCTTGAGCAGGCTCTTGACCTGCCCCAGGGTCCAGGCGATATCACGGGTCGCATGCAGCACGTTCGCCGCCACTACCACATCGTAGCCACCGGCCTGGAAACCCTGGCTCGCCGGGTCCCGCTCGATATCCAGCAAGCCGGTGCGCAGGTAGCCTGCCCCCGGTGCGTAGTGCTGCTGGGCATGCTCAAGGAAGGCCGGCGACACATCGGTATAAGCGTACTCGTCGATCTGTCCGGCATAAGGTGCCAAGCGCGCCAAGAGCCCGGCACTGGTGCCGCCGGTCCCGGCGCCGACCTCCAGGATCCGCAAGCGCGCCTGGGGCTCGAGCCTCAAGCGCTGCTCGGCATAGGCCTGCAGGCGCTCACCCAGCACTGCGTTGAAGTGGTTCGACACCGGGTGATCCCGATACAGGGCTTCGACCCAGTCCAGACGCCCCTCGGGGAACAGCACCTGGGTCGCCTCCCGTTCGCCACGCAATATCGCCGGCAATGCCCGCAGCATCTGGTCGAGCAGGCGTACCTGGGTCTCCAGGCCGCGCGGCTCGGCTCCTGCCAGAACCTGTTCGCAGTAGGCCTGCCACTGCGACCACTGCTGGTCCCAGCCGGTATCCGCCTCGGGATGGCCGACCAGGCGCAACGCCGCTGCACGCCAACACTGGTATCGCGGTGCCAGTCCCTGCTCGGTTGCCAGCCAGCCGTGCTCCTGCAGCAGGCTGTACAGCAGCGGCTTCAGGCGTTGCTCCAGCGCTAGCCAGGCGCTGGCCACGGCAAGCGGTGGGGCAAGTACCGGCGCTACCGGCAGCGACACCGCAGGCACTGCGGGCATGAGCTCTGCCACTGCATCGCTGGCGATGCCCCAGGCAGGGGCGACCCTGGCCAGGTCCAGCTTGGCCAAGCCGAGGCGCTCCAGCGGGCCGTCCAGCCAGCTTTCCAACCACGCCATGGCCTGTGGGGCCTCGATCGAGCCGATTCCGGCCTGGGTCATCCGCGCCCGGTAGTCGGGCGATGCCACCACGCCGACCCCACCCCAGTAGCCCCAGTGCACCAGCTTCACCGGATAGGGACGTTGCGCATTGCGGGCAAATTCATCGACGAAGCAACAGCCAGCGGCATAGTTACCCTGCCCCGCCATCCGCGCGAAGCTTTGCAACGACGAGAAGTACAGCATCAGGTCCAAGGGTTCGTTGCCGAAGACCGCGTCCAGGTTCAGCGCCGTTTCCTGCTTGGCCGCCAGCGCCGCCTCGAAGGTCTGTTCATCCATCTGTGCCAGGCTGCGATCGGCCAGCACCAGCGCGGCATGCACCACGCCATGCACGGCGCCGTAGCGCCCGCGGATTTCGCTGAGCGCCGCTTCCAGGGCGGCGCGATCGCGGCCATCGGCCTGCAGGTACAGGGGCGCCGGGCCCAGCGCCGCGAGGCGTACACATTGATCGGCGATCGCTTGGTCCTCAGCGCGCCGGCCCAGCCATACCACCTGGGCCTGGTACTGGCGGATCAGGTACTCGCTGAACGCCACGCCAATGCCACCGGCGCCGCCGAGGAGTACATACACCCCCGCCTGGCGGAATGCTGGCTGCGCCGGTGCGCCGAGTTGGCAGGCCAGCAAGCGTTGGCGATAGCCACGGCCCTGGCGATAGGCCAGGGTTTCTCCGGCCACGCCTGGCGTGCGACCGAGCAGCGCCGACCAGGGAATCGGGTCTTGCGGCGCCAGGTCCACCAGGTCCAGGCGCCAATGGGGGTATTCCTTGGCCAGGCTACCGACCAGACCGTGCACACTGGCCTGGAAGGGATCGCCCAGCTCCTGCGGGCGTACGCCCAGGGCTTGGCGGGTGACGATGCAGAGGGCCAGAGGCCGCCCGCCGTGCCCCAGCTCCAGCAGGGCCTTGATCAACAGGAAGGCGGCCCTGGCAGCCCAGGGCTGGCCTGGCGGTACGTGCCAGACCAACTGCTCGAACGGCTCCTGCTGCCGGAGCCAGGATTGCCAGGCGCCCTGGCCGTCGGCGGTCAATTGGCGTTGCTCCACCTCGCCGCCGATTTCCACCGCCCGGCCCACGGGCCGCGGATCGCTCAGCCTGTTGCCCGGCTGCTCGAGGATTGGCTCCCAGGCCGGCATCAGGCTCAGTTCCTGGAGCGGGTCGGTGCCCGTCGCCGCCAACGACGCTTTGTCCGCCGGCGCCCGGCTGCTGAATCCGCTCAATCGCACCATGACGCGTCCCTCGCTGTCGGCCAGTTCGATATCGATCCCGCGTCGTTTGCCCCGGTCGTTCGTAGCGGGTCGCAAGATCGCCCACATCTCGTGCGGCAGCGCTTGCCACTGCTCGAGCCGCTTTAGCGCAAAGGGCAATGCCAGGACGTCTTGCGCGGCCAGGCCCAGGCTGGCCTGCAGCGCGCCATCGATCAGCGGTGCGGGCAAGCCGACTCCAGGGGGCGTACTAGCGCCGCGCAATCGTGCAAGCACCAGGTCGTCACCCAGCTCCAGGCCCTGCAGCACCTGGAAACTCGGGCCATAGTCCAAGCCAAGCCGGGCGAAGCGCCCATAGCAGGCGGCACCGTCTAGCCGGCGGCCACACCTCGCACGCAGTTGTTGGAGGTCGAGCCGAGGTTGCTCAGGGCTGCTGTCCAGCCGCGCCCGGCCCTGGCTGTACACCAATGGCTGGCCCTGGCCAGCGCTGAAGATCCGGTAGGCGACAGTACCTTCGCCCTGCTCATGCAGGCCGACATGTACTTGCAGCGGCGAGCGGAGCGCCAGGGGGCGCAGCCAAGCGATGTCCTCCAGCAGCACGGGATGCTCGGCCGGCAAGCCATGGGCCTGGGCCATGGCCGCGCGCGCCCATTCCAGCTGCATCGCCGCGGGCACCAACGGCTGCCCCGCGACCTGGTGATCGCGCAAGAAGAACTCGTCGCCGGTCAGGGTCGTGGAGAAACGCTGTTCACCTGCCAGCGAGCCGCTGTACTGGAACAGGGGCTGCAGCGAGCTCTGCAACGATGGAGGCAGCGGTCCGGGCTCGTCGCCCGCATCCGGGGGCTGCTCGATCCAGTAGCGCTCCCGGGCGAACGGATAGGTCGGCAGGGCCATACGGCCCCCGGGCTGCTCGGTGTAAAGCGACCGCCAGTCGATCTGCGTGCCTTTGACCCACTCCCTGCCCAGCTCCAGCAAGGCCAGCTCGCCGGACCCAGCCAAGACCTTGGCGGGATCGAAATCCGCCGTGCGCTCCTGGATCTTGCGAATGTCGCCCACCACTACCTGTTCGAGCGGCTGGCCTTCGATGAAGGCTGCGAGTGTCGCGATGACCTGCCCAGGCGCGGTGGCGACAAAGGCCAGCCGTTGCTCCAGGGGCGCCCGCCCCGCCTGGAGCGTATGGGCCAGGGCCGGCCAGTCCACATCCGCAGTGTTCTCGAGGAACGCCTTGAGCCGTGCGGCGCAGCTCTTGAGCTGTGCGGGGCGTTTGGCCGACAGCACGATCAGCAGCGGGTGCTGCTCGTCCAGTTCCACCCTGGAGCGACTGGCCTGTGGCCGGCGATACTCCTCGAGCACCAGGTGGGCATTGGTGCCGCTGATGCCGAACGAGCTGACCGCCGCGCGCAATGGCGCCCCGCTGGTAGGCGCCCAGGGTTGGCCCGAGGTACAGACGAAGAACGGCGACTGTTCCAGCTTGAGGTCGAAATGCTCGTTGGGGCTGCTGTAGTTGAGGGTCGGCACCAGTTGCCGATGGCGCATCTGCAACAGCACCTTGTGCACACCGGCTACACCGGCGGCGGCCGAAGTGTGGCCGATGTTGCTCTTGACCGAGCCCAGGCCGCAGAAACCCAGTTCCCTGGTGCCCTCGCGAAATACCGTGGACAGGGCATTGAGTTCGATCGGGTCGCCCAGCTTGGTACCCGTGCCGTGCATTTCCACGTAGCCGATGCTGGCCGGATCGATGCCGTGGCGCTGATAGACTTCGCGCAACAGCGCGGCCTGGCTGTCCTGGTTGGGCGCGGTCAAGCCATTGCTCCGGCCGTCCTGGTTGATCCCCGAGCCGATGATCAGCCCATGGATCAGGTCGCCGTCGCGCTCGGCATCCGCGAGCCGCTTGAGCACCAGCGCGCCCACGCCCTCCCCTGGCACGAAGCCGTCGGCCTGGTTATCCAGGGTCCGGCACTTGCCCCTGGGTGAAAGGACTCCCGCCGCGCACATGCAGACGTACAGCTCCGGCATCAGGTACAACGCCACTCCGCCGGCCAGCGCCAGGTCGACTTCGCCGTTGCGCAA